>CASEEY010000137.1:0-1786 GCA_949287055.1 uncultured Collinsella sp. | reverse complement strand
CGGTGATAGACGGTGTCGAGCGTGCGCGGCAGATCCACCGGTTCGCGCGATCCGAGCACGCTCTCGGATGCAGAGGCATCGTCGTCGCGCTCGGCCTCGTCCAGGTTGGACAGGGTGAGGATATCGTTGACGAGCGCCGTCAGGCGGCCCGCCTCGTTGTAGATCCGATGGGCGAAGTCGCGCTTGTCCTCCTCGTCGGAAACCATGCCGCTCGAGATGAGCTCGGCATAGCCCGAAATGGCCGTCAGCGGGGTCTTGAGCTCGTGCGTGATGTTGGCGGTGAACTCGCGGCGCATGCGGTCGTTGTCGGCAAGTACGCGCACCTGCCGTTTGAGTTCCTGGCGCTGCGTCTCGATGCGCTCAAGCATGGGAATCATCTCCGTGTAGGCGTTCTCGACGTTGCGGATAGGATGGTCGAGGTCGACGTCGCGCAGCGGCGCGATGATGGCGCGCGACTCACGGCGAGCGACCACGAAGGATACGATGGCGCCGAGCGCCGCGAGGCCGGCGAGCGGCGGAAGCATGTTGAGCAGGATGGACAGGTAGCCTGCCTGCTCCTGAGACAGGCGCACGACGGTCCCGTTGTCGAGCCGCACCGCCTCGTAGAGCATCACCTCGCCGAGCGTCGAGCTCGCGCGCTCGGAGTCGCCGCGGCCGGTCTCATACGCCTCGATCACCTCGGGGCGGTCCGCGTGGTTGGGCATGTCCTCGACATCCGCCTCGGTGTCATACAGCACCGAGCCGTCGGTATCGATCAGCGTGATGCGCGTGTTGGACAGATCCAGGTTGCGCAGGATGAATTTGTCATCGGGCATGCTGTTGAGCGCGGCGCACACGACATTTGCCTGGCTGTCGAGCTCCTCGTGGGCGAGCGCCACCAGGCGCCCCTGCACATAGGCGGTGCCGGCAAACGAGAAGACCGCCACCATAACCATGGCGGCGGCAAAGACCGTGGCGAACACACGGCGCGAAAGGGAGCGATGTGCCGTGTTCATCAGGCGCGTCCCATCCGGCTAGGCATAACCCCTAAGACTCCTGCCCGGCAAACCGGTACCCCACGCCGCGCACGGTCTCGATGCACGAGGCGTGGTCACCGAGCTTTTGACGCAGGGTCTGCACGTGCACGTCGACCGTGCGCGAGCCGCCATCGAAGTCCCAGCCCCAGACGCTTTGAAGCAGCGTCTCGCGCGAGAACACGATGCCCGGCTTGCGCATGAGGTACTCAAGCAGGTCAAACTCGCGCAGCGTGAGCTTGATCTCGTTGCCGTCCACCGTAACGCGCCGGTGACTGGGCGACAGGACGATGCCGTCGGCGGACAGCACGTCGCTCACCTGCTTGACCATGCCGCCGCGACGCAGCAGCGCACGGCAGCGGCTCGTGAGCTCCATGAGCGAGAACGGCTTGGTGAGGTAATCGTCGGCACCGCCGTCGAGCGCGACGACCTTGTCGAGCTCGGTGTCCTTAGCGGTGAGCATCATGATGGGGACCGTCGCGGTCTCGGGCATGGCGCGCAGGCGGCGCATGATCTCGAGCCCGTCGGTGTCGGGGAGCATGATGTCGAGGAGCACGGCATCGGGGACGCGGCGTGCGACGGCGGCCTTGAACTCGCTGTCGCACGAGAATCCCTCCGCCTCGATACCCTGCTGGCGCAGGGCATACAGCGTCAGGCCCCGGATGTTGTCGTCGTCCTCAACGTAATAGATCATCGCGCTCCGCCTTCCGTGCAGTTACCTCCATCTTACCCTGTCGTCCGCGTCACGGGGAGAACAGTCCCCGTTTTGCCGC
>CASEEY010000136.1 GCA_949287055.1 uncultured Collinsella sp. | reverse complement strand
TGCCCAATGTAAGAAAATCCCTAGGGTGAAATCACATCCCGGGGAGCGTGGCGGGGCAAGCTCCGCCCAATGTCACAAGGACCCGGAAAGAAATCGCATCCGAGCATCGGCAAGCGCGGGGTTTCTCTCGCCCACCGGCGCGAAGATTAACAATTGGTGTCACCCAGCTTGAGCGTATCGGACGCGTGAAGCCCACCTCTATCATGTTGGCTTACTTCGCACTATTGGACCGGAGCGCCGTCAGGCGCCCACGAGACTCAGTATTCGGGATATCCCGAGGAAGGAAGGTTGCGCCCATGAACCGGCTTAAGACCATCGCCTTCGCCGTCGTTGCGGGAACGCTCGCCTTGGCGCTCGCCGCGTGCGGTGGTGGCGGCGAGACCTCCGAAGGTAGCTCTCCTGCCGCCGCGAGCGGCACCACGTACAAGATCGGCGTCCTGCAGCTGACCGAGCACGCCGCGCTCGACGCCTCCAACGAGGGCTTCGTGGCAGCGCTCGACGACGCCAGCATCTCCTATGAGATCGACCAGCAGAACGCGCAGAACGACCAATCCGCCTGCCAGACCATCGCGAGCAAGCTCGTGAACGATGGCGACGACCTCATTCTCGCCATCGGCACCCCGGCGGCCCAGGCCGTCTCGAGCGCCACGAGCGACATCCCCATCATCGGCACCGCCATCACCGACTTCGCCGAGTCCGGCCTCGTCGCTTCCAATGAGGAGCCCGGCGGCAACGTGACCGGCAGCTCCGACCTCACGCCCGTCACCGACCAGATCGAGCTGCTCGAGCAGCTCGTGCCCGACGCCAAGACCGTGGGCCTGCTCTACTGCACCGCCGAGTCCAACTCCGAGGTCCAGATCTCCATGGCCGAGGAGGCACTCGACGCCGCGGGCATCGCGCACGAGCGCTACACCGTGTCCTCCTCCAACGAGATCCAGCAGGTGATCGAATCCATGGTGGGCAAGGTCGACGCGATCTACACCCCGACCGACAACACCATCGCCGCCGGCATGGCGACCGTGTCCATGGTGGCCAACGAGAACGACCTGCCCGTCATCGTGGGCTGCGACACCATGGTCGAGGACGGCGGCCTGGCCTCCTATTCCATCAACTACTACGACCTGGGCTACAAGGCCGGCGAGATGGCTGTCGAGATCCTGACCGAGGGCGCCGATCCCGCCGAGATGCCCATCGCCTATCTTGAGGCCGAGGACTGCCAGCTCATCGCCAACCAGGCGACCGCCGACGAGGTCGGCATCGATATCTCCGGCCTCGAGGATGCCGAGATCGTCTAGCACACTACGCGCCGTGGCGCACGGCTCGGCGCATCACACCCTGCAGTACCTGCAGGAGCCAAGGAGGAACGTCATGAACCGCAACACGCTTTCCCGTCGCACGTTTGCCAAGGGCTTCGCTGGCATGGGCGCCGTCGCCCTCACCGGTGCGCTCGGCCTTGCCGGCTGCGGCGGCGAGTCCGCAGGCAACGGATCGGCCGCAGCTTCCGGCGATGGCACCACCTACAAGATCGGCGTTTTGCAGCTGACCGAGCACACCGCACTCGATGCCGCCAACGCCGGTTTCGTCAAGGCGCTCGACGATTCCGGCATCTCCTACACCATCGAGCAGCAAAACGCCCAGAACGATCAGTCCGCCTGCCAGACCATCGCGCAGACCTTGGTCAACGACGGATGCGACCTGATTCTTGCCATCGCGACCCCGGCGGCCCAGGCTGTCGCGGGCGCCACGAGCGACATCCCCATCGTGGGCACCGCCATCACCGACTTCGCCGCCTCCGGCCTTGTCGAAGACAACGACGCGCCCGGCGGCAACCTCACCGGCACCTCGGACATGAACCCGGTCGCCGACCAGATGGACCTGCTGCAGCAGCTGCTCCCCGACGCCAAGACCGTGGGCCTGCTCTACTGCACCGCCGAGTCCAACTCCGACATCCAGATCGCCATGGCCGAGGAGGAACTCGACGCACTGGGCATCGCGCATGAGCGCTTCACCGTGTCCTCCTCGAATGAGATCCAGCAGGTCGTTGAGTCCATGGTCGGCTCCGTCGACGCGATCTACACCCCGACCGACAACACTATCGCCGCCGGCATGACCACCGTCGCCATGGTGGCCAACGAGGCAGGCGTGCCCACCATCTGCGGTGAGGTCGGCATGGTGGAGAACGGCGGTCTGGCGAGCGTCTCCATCAACTACGAGGAGCTCGGCTACCGTGCGGGCGAGATGGCCGTCGAAATCCTGACCGAGGGCGCTGACCCGGCCGAGATGGCCATCGGCACGATGACCGCCGACGAGTGCGACCTCGTGTACAACCAGGCGACCGCCGATGAGGTCGGCGTGGACGTCTCCGCACTTGCTGACGAGGGCGGCACCGACGTGAGCGCGTAAGGCGCACGCCAGCACATGCATCCGATTAGGCGGCCGGGACAAACGCGTCCCGGCCGTTTTTTCAAAGCGACAAGATGGTGCCAGGTACAGACTTGTCGCTCTTGCGCTCTGCCGCAACCCGCCGTTGGGCCCCGTCGTTTCAGAAGGGTTACACGGACCATGCCCCCTGACCGCCTCTGCATAAAGTGATACACTTTCGCGGTGTATCTGCATCGTTTACGCGATGAACCCCGACGGGCGTGCTCGCCGGGGTTCATTTGGCTCACCTGAAGGAGGGAGCGATATGGGGCTTGCTCTGCTAGGCGCCGTATCTCAGGGTATCCTCTGGGGCATTATGGTCCTGGGCGTGTTCATCACGTACAAGCTGCTTGACATCGCCGACCTGACCGTCGACGGCAGCTTCGCGCTCGGCGGTAGCGTGTGCGCCGTGCTCGTGGTTGCCGGCATGGACCCCCTGCTGGCGATTCTTGTCGCCATGCTCGCCGGCATGGTCGCCGGCGCGGTCACGGGCTTCTTGCACACCGTGTTCGAGATTCCCGCGATCCTCGCCGGAATCCTCACGCAGATCGGCCTTTGGTCCATCAACCTGCGCATCATGGGCAAGTCCAACACGCCCCTGCTCAAAAACGACACCATCTTCTCGCGCGTCACCGACGCGACCGGCCTGTCCACCAATGCCGGCGCCATCATCGTCGGCCTGATCGTGGCCGTCGTGATCATCGTCGCACTGTACTGGTTCTTTGGTACCGAGATCGGATCGGCCTGTCGCGCCACCGGCAACAACGAGGCCATGGTGCGCGCGCTTGGCGTCAACACCAAGGTCACCAAGATGATCGCCCTCATCCTGTCAAACGGCCTCGTGGGCCTCTCCGGCGGCCTGATCTGCGAAAGCCAGAAGTACGCCGACATCGGCATGGGTACGGGCGCCATCGTCATCGGCCTTGCCGCCATCGTCATCGGCGAGGTGCTGTGGCGCGTTCTGCCCGGCGCCAAGCTGCATGCATTCGGTGGCCGCCTGGCGTCCGCCGTCGTGGGCTCCGTGGTCTACTTCCTCATTCGCGCCATCGTGCTCCAGATGGGCATGGACGCCAACGACATGAAGCTGCTGTCCGCCATCATCGTTGCGCTCGCCCTGTGCATCCCCGTCGTGTGGGAGAAGTACCAGCTGAAGCGCTCCTACACCCGCGCCTCGCGCCCGGAAGGAGGTCGATAGGCCATGTTGAACGTCAAGGATGTCTGCAAGACTTTTAACGCCGGCACCATCAACGAGAAGCGTGCACTCGTCAACGTGAACCTGCACCTCGCCCCCGGCGACTTCGTGACCGTCATCGGCGGCAACGGCGCCGGCAAGTCCACCCTCATGAACATGGTGGCGGGCGTGTACCCCATCGATTCGGGCGTGATCGAGCTTGACGGCAAGGACATCTCGCTGCTGTCCGAGCCCGCGCGCGCCAAGTACCTGGGTCGCGTGTTCCAGGACCCCATGATGGGCACCGCCGCTGACATGCAGATCGTCGAGAACCTCGCCATGGCCAAGCGCCGCGGCAAGGCGCGCACCCTTGCCTGGGGCGTCACGAAGGCAGAAAAGGACGAGTACGCCGAGCGCCTGCGCGAGCTGGGGCTGGGGCTTGAAAAGCGCCTGACCAGCAAGGTCGGCCTGCTGTCCGGCGGCCAGCGTCAGGCGCTGACGCTGCTCATGGCGACCCTCACCGAGCCCAAGCTGCTGCTGCTCGACGAGCACACCGCCGCCCTCGATCCCAAGACGGCTGCCAAGGTGCTCGAGCTCACCGAGAAGATCGTCAGCGAGCACCATCTGACCACCCTCATGGTCACCCACAACATGAACGACGCCATCCGTCTGGGCAACCGCCTGATCATGATGCACGAGGGCCGCATCATCTACGACGTCGCGGGCGAAAAGAAGCGCGCGCTCACTGTGGCCGACCTGCTCCAGAAGTTCGAGGAAGTCTCGGGCGGCGAGCTCGCCAACGACCGTATGCTGCTCAGCTAGAGCTCCGGTCTCGGACATCAAAGCACTGCCCTCCGGCCAGCCGGGGGTGAAAACACCCTAGGGATTATTTTATATGG
>CASEEY010000135.1 GCA_949287055.1 uncultured Collinsella sp. | reverse complement strand
GGCTCCGTCAAGGTCGGCGGCGTGGACGTGCGCGACTACGACCTCGAGTTCCTCCGCAACAACGTGGCTGTCGTGCTCCAGAAAAACGTGCTGTTCTCCGGCACCATCAAGGAGAACCTGCGCTGGGGCGACCCGGATGCCTCCTACGACGAGCTCGTCGAGGTCTGCAAGCTCGCGCAGGCCGACGAGTTCATCCAGGGCTTCCCGCAGAAGTACGACACCTACATCGAGCAGGGCGGCACCAACGTATCCGGCGGCCAGAAGCAGCGCCTGTGCATCGCCCGCGCGCTGCTCAAGCACCCCAAGGTGCTGATCCTGGACGACTCCACCTCCGCCGTCGACACCAAGACCGACGCGCTCATCCGCGAAGGCCTGGCGCAGTACCTGCCCGAGACCACCAAGATCATCATCGCGCAGCGCACGAGCTCCGTCGAGCACGCCGACCGCATCCTGGTGCTCGACAACGGCCACATCGCCGGCCTGGGAACGCACGACGAGCTCATGAAGACCTGCGACATCTACCGCGACACCTACATCCAGCAGAACCGCACCGACGATGACGCCGCGAGCGCCGCCGAGGCCGCGGCGCCTGCCGAGGCACCCGCCGCAGATGCCGAAACCCCGAAGGGAGGTGTCGCCGATGAGCATTAATGCCGAAGCTCGCAAGGAATACGAGGCCAAGCGCCAAAACGTCGCCGGCCGTCAGACCGACGACGGAGATCGCCGCCCGGGACGCGGCCGCACGCTCGGACGCCTCATCCGCACCCTGTTCTCGTTCTATCCCAAGCTTCTGCCGATCGTGGCCGTCTGCATCGTCGTGCAGGCGATCCTGTCGGCCATGCCGGCGACCTTCATCCAGCGCGCCCTCGAGATCGTGACCGCCACCTGGCAGTCCGGCGACTGGGCGTCGGTCTCGGGCCGCATCACGTCGCTCACCCTCACGCTTATCTGCGTGTACGCCGTCACGCTCGTCGCCAACTTCACCCAGACGCGCCTCATGGCCATCATCACCCAGGGCTCGCTCGAGAAGTTCCGCGAGAAGCTGTTCGACCACATGCAGGACCTGCCGATCAGCTACTTCGATCAGCACCAGCGCGGCGACATCATGAGCTACTACACCAACGATATCGACACGCTGCGTCAGATGATCTCGCAGTCCATGCCCAACATCTGCCTGACGGTCATCACCTGCTGCTCGGTCATCTGCGTCATGATGTACTACAGCGTCTGGATGGCGCTCGTGGTCATCGCCGGCGTGGGCTTCATGGCCTACATGACCAAGCAGCTCGGCGGCCGCTCCGCCCGCAACTTCGTGGCCCAGCAGCACGAGATCTCGGTCGTTGAGGGCCATGTCGAGGAGATCATGAACGGCCAGCGCGTCGTCAAGGTGTTCTGCCACGAGGACGCCGCTCAGGAGGACTTCGACGTCCGCAACGAGCGCCTCTTCCGCGCCGCCCGCGCCGCGAACATGTACACCAACACGCTCGGCCCGATCCTCATGAACCTCGGCAACCTCATGTACGTCATCGTGGCGCTCGTGGGCGGTATCTTCATCGCCACCGGCGTGCCCAACGTGTCCGTGTCCGGTCTGGCGTTCTCCGTCGCCGTGACCGTGCCGTTCCTCAACATGACCAAGCAGTTCGCCGGCCAGATCGGCCAGATCTCGCAGCAGATCAACGCCGTGGTCATGGGCCTCGCCGGTGCCGAGCGCATCTTTGAGCTCATGGACGAGGAGCCCGAGCATGACGAGGGCTACGTCACCCTGGTCAACACCAAGATGGAGAACGGCCAGCTCGTCGAGGCCGCCGGCAAGCACACCGGCCGCTGGGCCTGGAAGCACCCGCACCAGGACGGCACCGTGGAGCTCGTGCCGCTTCAGGGCGACGTGCGCCTGGTCGACGTGGACTTTGGCTACAAGCCCGGCCACACGGTGCTGCACGACGTGAGCGTGTGGGCCAAGCCCGGCCAGAAGATCGCCTTCGTGGGCGCGACCGGCGCCGGCAAGACCACGATCACGAACCTGATCAACCGCTTCTACGACATCAACAAGGGCAAGATCCGCTACGACGGCATCAACATCGAGAAAATCCGCAAGGACGACCTGCGCCGCTCGCTCGGCATGGTCCTGCAGGACGTGAACCTGTTCACCGGCACCGTCATGGACAACATCCGCTACGGACGCCTGGATGCCACCGACGAGGAGTGCATCGCCGCGGCCAAGCTGGCCGGCGCGCACGGCTTCATCGAGCGCCTGCCGGAGGGCTACCAGACGATGCTTTCCGACAACGGCTCCAACCTGTCGCAGGGCCAGCGTCAGCTGCTGTCGATCTCGCGCGCCGCGGTCGCCGACCCGCCCGTCATGATCCTGGACGAGGCGACCTCGTCGATCGACACGCGCACCGAGGCCATCGTGCAGCGCGGCATGGACGCCCTCATGAACGGCCGCACCACGTTCGTGATTGCGCACCGCCTGTCCACCGTGCGCAACTCCGACGCGATCATCGTGCTCGACCACGGCCGCATCATCGAGCGCGGCAGCCACGACGAGCTGATCGCCAAGCGCGGCACCTACTACCAGCTGTACACCGGCGCGTTTGAGCTGGAGTAACGCCGCCCGAACGCGTGAGCCTTCGGTTACGACGACGGCCTCCCCGGGATTCCGGGGAGGCCGTTTTTTCGTGTCGAGGCGCGCTGTGAGACGCGATAGGGCGCTCCGCCTCGCCCCACAGGTCGCGAAGTGAGTGCTTCGATTCGGAATGACCGAGTAGACGCATGCGTGCAGAGCACAAAACCGCTGGTACACAAATTGCGACCACCGCGGTATACAAAGCGGTTCCGAAATATAGCACTCACTTCGCGACGTCAGGGCGTGTAAGAGCGAGAAATGGAAGGGATGCCGCGCTTCGAGGTGCGGCATCCGGGCTAGATGAGGCCGAAATGCTCCAGGCCGGTGACGACGCCGTCGTGCTCGGCGGAGTCCGTCACGTAGGCGGCGGCCGCCTTTACGCTGGCAAGGGCGTTGCCCATGGCGACCGGGGTCTCGACGGCGCGCAACATCGGCAGGTCGTTCTCCGAGTCGCCGAACGCGTAGGTGTCCTGCGCGTCCAGGCCGAGGGCCGCAAGCGCCGCCCGCACGCCCGCGCCCTTGTCCACGCCGCGCAGCGTGCACTCGCCGGTTCCCAGCCCCAGATCGTAGGTCCCGTAGTGCGCGTCGATAAACTCCTTTATGTGCGCCAGACGGGGCAGCATCTCGTTGGTGTAGGAAAACTTGCTGAAGCGCATGGGCGTCTTGGCATGCAGCTCGGCCAGGGAGTGCGTCACGACGGTGCCCGGGATGTCGGTGTAGTCGCCACCGCGGGGCAGCAGGGCCGCAACGGTATCGCTGCCCTCGAAGATCACCTCGATGCCCTGTTCCTCAAAATGCCGGACGGTCTGCTCGAGCAGCGGCACGTCGATGGTTTTCTCCGACACCATGGCGCCGTCCATATACAGGCAGGCGCCGGCGGACAGCACGAGCCCCGTGGGCTTGAGGTCGAGCAGCTCGCGCTGCAGCAGGCACAAGGGTCGCCCGGTGCAGATGAAGGTACGGTGGCCGCGGGCGCGCAGGCGCGCAAAGGCCTCGATGATTCCGGCGGTCGGGCGCGCGTGCGCGACGTTTTCGGCAGCGTTGCTCGACGGGTCGTGCCAGATCAGCGTTCCGTCCACATCGAAAAACACAGTTGCGGGCATATCCCCTACTCCTTTCGCAGCGGCACGGGGCCATGGGGCCGGCCGCGCCGCAACCCATCATATAATGGAGCTCGCATGTTGAGCCCCTTCTTGAGAGGTCATCCATGGAATTCTTTGCCAGCTGCCCCGAGGGCTTCGAAGACGCGCTCGCCGACGAGCTGCACGCGCTCGGCGCGCGACAGGTCCGCAAGCTCAAGGGCCGCGTTGCCTTTGCGGGTGAGGCGCGCGACGCCCAGCGCGTGTGCCTGTGGTCCCGCCTGGCGAGCCGCGTGCTCGTCATACTCGCCCGTTTTGATTGCCAGGACGCTGACGAGCTCTACGACGGCGTCTACGCCATGCCCTGGGAAGACATCCTCGCGCCGCGCTCCACCGTCGCCGTGTCGGCGCGCGGCACCAACGACCGCCTGCGCAACTCTCACTACGTCGCACTGCGGGTCAAAGACGCCCTATGCGACCGCTTGGCCGACGAGGCGGGAACGCGCGCCGACGTGGACACCGCGCACCCCGACGCCCGCATCGCCGTCTCGCTGCGCGGAGAGCGGGCGAGCGTGCATCTCGACCTGTCCGGCGAACCGCTGTTCCGCCGCGGCATCGATGCCGCGCACGGCGCAGAGCGCACGCGCGGGCTTCGAGCGGACTACGCGGCGCTCGCCCTCATGCAGACAGGCTGGAACGCGCTGTGTGAGGGCGCGGGCGCTGCGGGCCAGGGCGCCGGCGCACCGGTGCTCATCGACGCCAGCTGCGGCGACGCCGGCCTGCTGCTCGAGGC
>CASEEY010000134.1 GCA_949287055.1 uncultured Collinsella sp. | reverse complement strand
CACGTCAAACAGGTATACTTCTGCAGATATGCATAACCCCGGCACCCGCCGGATGAGATCGATCGGAGGCCAATTATGGCCGACCAGCAAACCGCTCCCTTGACCGATGAGGAGCGCGCCGAGCTCGAGGCCCTGCGCGCCGAGAAGGCCGCCCGCGAGCAGGCCGAGCGCGCCCGCCGCGAGCGCGCCGAGCTCGAGGCCCTGCGCGCCGAGGCGAAGGCCACAGAGCAGCCCGCGCCCGCGGCTGCGCCCGTGGCCAAGCCGGCTCCGCGCGCCGACGACCGTCCGCCCGTCGTCGATCCGGATAACCTCACGTTCGGGCAGCGCATGGTCATGACGCCCAAGACGGACGACCCTGACGATATTCCCGGCATGCCCCCCGCCCAGAAGATCATCATCGCCATCGTGCTGCTGGTTGCGGTGGGAGGCGGTATCTGGATCGCCCTTTCGAACGCCGGGATGGTATAACCCGCACAGTATTGGTAGTACGGACGCCGGCCGGTATGCCGGCGTCCTGTCCATTCGGTAAGGAGTAGCTATGGCTTTGACAGACGCCACGCGACCGACCGATATCGCCATGCTCACCGATCTCTATGAGCTGACGATGGCCCAGGGCCTTTGGGAAAACGACAAGCAGGACGAGCAGGCGTGCTTCACGGCGTTCTACCGTGACCATCCGTTCGGCAGCGAGTATGCGGTCATGTGCGGCACCGCCGAGCTTGCCGAGCTCGTCGAGAACATGCGCTTCACGGACGAGGACATCGCCTACCTCGCCGGCCTCTCTGCGCCGGCGGGCGGAAGCCTGTTCAGCCCCGCTTTTTTGGACTACCTGCGTCAGTTCCGTCCCCATGTGGATATCGACGCGGTGCCGGAGGGCGAACTCGTCTTCCCGCGCGAGCCCATGGTGCGCGTGACCGGGTCGATCCTCGAGTGCCAGCTGCTCGAGACCGCCTTGCTCAACATCATCGGATTCCAGACGCTTGTCGCCACCAAGACGGCGCGCGTGGTCGCAGCGGCGAAGGGGCGTCCCGTCGCCGAGTTCGGCCTGCGTCGCGCCCAGGGCCCCGACGGCGGCATGGCCGTCGCGCGCGCGAGCTATGTGGCAGGCTGCGCCTCGACCTCCAACGTTCTCGCCGGCCGCAAGTACGGCATCCCGGTTTCGGGCACCCATGCTCACAGCTGGGTCATGTCCTTCGATTCCGAGCTCGAGGCCTTCCGCGCCTTCGCGAGCTCGAGCCCCAAGAACTGCACCCTGCTCATCGACACCTATGATGTGCGCGAGGGCGTCGAGAACGCGATCACCGTCGCGAAGGAGATGGAGGCGCGCGGCGAGCGCCTGGCGGGCATCCGCATCGATTCGGGCGACCTTGCGAAGCTTTCCACCTACGTGCGCGGTCGCTTTGACGAGGAGGGGCTCGACTACGTCAAGATCGTCGTGTCCAACGACCTCGACGAGTACACGATTCAGTCCCTGTTGAACCAGGGCGCTCCGGTCGACAGCTTCGGCGTGGGCACCAAGCTCGCCACGTGCTTCGATCAGCCGGCGCTGGGATGCGTCTACAAGCTTGCGGCGCATCGCTCTTCCGCCGAGGAGCCCTGGACGCCGGTTCTCAAGCTTTCAGAGCAGCCCTACAAGCGCACGATCCCCGGTATCCAGCAGGTGCGCCGCTACGTCGACGAGACCGGCAGCCCGGTGTGCGACATGATTTACGACGAGGCATATCTGCAGGGGGAGGGCGATGAGCGGGGCACCACGCTCGTCGCCGTCAACGACGCGGCGCTCGTCGCGAGCGTGGCGGGCCTGTCCTTCCACGAGCTGCTCGTTCCCGTCGTGCGCGACGGTTCGGCGGTCGCGCCCCGCGAGTCCATCGAGGACGCGCGCCAGCGCTGCACCGCTGCGCTCGGCTCGCTCGATCCGGTGTACAAGCGCTTCCTGTACCCCCAGTCGTACATGGTCGGCATGGAGACCGGTCTTGCCCGCGTGCGCGACGAGCTGGTACGCGAGCGCATGGCGACAAGCAGCGCGGCCATTCCCTGGAATCGCATCTGACGATAACGGCACATCGCGCGCCCGCATGCGCGGGCCGCATCCGGTCACGCCGAGTGCGGTCGCCCTGTGAGGCGATGCGGGCGCGGCGCCCGAAAGGATAGTCATGACGCAATCACGTAAGACCATGGTGGTAAAGATCGGTTCCTCGACGCTCGTGGGACCCGACGGCGAGCTTCGCCGCGAGTTCATCGCCGATCTTGCACGTCAGGCCTCCGAGCTTGACGTTATCGGCTGGTCGCTTGTCGTGGTGAGTTCCGGCGCGATCGCGTGCGGGGCGCCCGTTCTCGGCTTCGCGCGCCGTCCTGCCGATATGCCCAGCCTCCAGGCATGTGCCTCGGTGGGCCAGTGCGTCCTGTCCGCCGTCTACGACGAGGAGTTCCGGGCGCGCGACCTGCTCACTTCGCTCGTGTTGCTCACCCGCCACGACACGGCACGCCGCACCTCCTATCTTCATGCACGCGATACGCTGACCCGTCTGGTCGAGCTCGGCGTCGTGCCCATCGTCAACGAAAACGACACGGTCACCGTCGACGAGATTCGCTTCGGCGACAACGACACCCTTGCGGCGCTGGTGAGCTGTCTGGTCTCCGCCGATTTGTGCGTCACCCTGTCCGACATCGACGGCCTGTACACGGCCAACCCCATGGAGGACCCCACGGCGCGTTTCATTCCTCGCGTGGACAAGATCGATGAGGCGATCGTCGCCTCGGCAGGTGATTCGTCCACCTCGGTGGGAACCGGCGGCATGATCACCAAGATCCGTGCGAGCCGCATCCTCATGACCGCGGGCATCGCGAGCGTCATCTGTTCGGGCGCGGAGGCGGATGCGCTTGTGCGACTGGCGCGCGGAGAGGCGGTGGGCACGCTGTTCGCCCCTTCGGCGACCAGGTCCGATATCGCCCCGCGCAAACTTTGGATCGCGCTCGGCGATTCGTCGCACGGATCGGTCACAGTCGATGCTGGAGCAGCCGAGGCGCTGGTCAAACGCGGTTCGTCGCTGCTGCCGGTGGGCATCACGGCTGTGGAGGGCGAGTTCGCGGCGGGGGATACGCTCGATGTGCACGGCCCCGACGGGTTTACCATCGCGCGCGGCCTGGCGCAGGCGGGCTCCGATGAGCTCAGGCTTGCCGCCGGTCGCCATCAGGACGAGATCGCTTCGAATCGCCTGCTCTCGGCGTTGGCGGGCAAGCCGGCGATCCATCGTGACGAACTGATCGTCTTCGCCTAGCCACGCCGCAAAATGGGGCGGGCCGCCCTGGCCGACGCGCATCGACCGAGGCGGCCCGCCCCTTGAACGTTCTTTGGGCTTAACGCACGTGGCCGGCGGCGCGTGCCTCCTCGTAGAGATGGCCGAACACGGTATCGCCGTGCAGCCCGTCATGCTCGAATTCGTTGGTGACCCACGGGTGCGCGTTGCCCACGTGCGAGAGCGTGTCGAGCTGGAGGCCCGAATCCACATACATATCGTCGAAATACACGGCGGCATGCAGCGGCACCTCGTTTGCGGCAAGGCGCGCGGGGTCGTACGCCCGGTCGAACTCGATGTCCTCCATGAGCAGCTCCATGGCACGGGCGAAGGGTGCAAGCTCGGGCATCTGCTCGAACATCCAAGGGAAACAGGCTTCGCCGGTAAACAGAAGCGGCCGTGCGGCGGGGTCGAATTCGGGTCGGCGCGCCTTCTCGGCGGCCGCCGCCCAACGGATGGGCGAACAGGTGCCATCCGCGTAGATGAACTCCTGCAACGTCCAGTACAGTGGATTGGTACGCGTGGTCGTGCGGTCGAGGACCCCCATGAGGAACGCGTCGGTGAGCTCGGGGGAGGTGCCGTCCAACGCGCCGTCGCCGCCCTCGAAGGCGGTGTCGAACAGCCAGTGCATGCGCTCGAAGCTCGGCTTCATGCCAAAGTCGCTGCCCAGCAGCTGCAGGCGCTCGACGGTCAGCGGACTTGCGTCGGGAAGCAGGATCTCGCGCTCGCTCACGAGATCCGCGACGGCGGCGACGCACTCGACATCCTGCGGATAGCGCTCGTAATACGCGCGCGTCTTGGCGGCCATGCGCGGGAAGGTGTGCGCGTACACCTCTGCTGCGCTCGCGGGCAGGTGCGGAACGCCGCCGCAGATAAAGGCCTGCGCGATGCCGGTCGGATAGCTCGACAGGTAGCTCAAGGTGATGAATCCGCCGTAGCTTTGGCCGAGCGTCGTCCACGGCCGCCCGCCGAACTGCGTGATGCGCAGGTATTCGAAGTCCTTCACGATGGATGGTGCAAGGTAGCGCTTGAGGAGGTCAGCTTGGGCGCGCGCCGAGTCGGCGCCGGATGCGGCGGCCGCCCGGCCCAGCCGCTCGATGCCGTGTCCGCTCAGACGCGAGCTGCGGCCGCAGCCGCGCTGGTCGGGGAGGAGAACGCGATAGTGCTTGATGGCCTCGGCGATCCAGCCGTCGTCTGCGGGAGACAGAGGGCGCGGGCACGATCCGCCAGGACCGCCCTGGAAGTACGCGAGCAGCGGTAGATCGTCGTGGGCATGCTGCGGATCGCAGACAACCCGGTAAAACAATTTGATG
>CASEEY010000133.1 GCA_949287055.1 uncultured Collinsella sp. | reverse complement strand
CTTTCCGGCAACATCGGCCAGCGACGTCACGGCATCGGGAGGAAGCAGGCTCGCAACCCACTCCTCAACCGCGACGTTGCTCTCGTCGAGCGTGTCCCCCGGTTCGATATCGCGCGTCGCCACGCACACGGCCACCAAATCTCCCCCGTAGCTTTCGAGCGCCTCGCGCCGCATCTGCTCCGCTTCGGACCGCACCGACGAGGCGTACGACAGTGCAAGTGCTGCTGCCGCGACCCCGCACAGCGCGCTGATCGCGATTCTTGTCCTACGTTTCACCGCGTACCCCTTCGCCGATGCCAGTCCTCACCCCCACGCGATTCCACAGCGCGCTCGCCGCAGCCGATGGGGTGGGTCCCATTGTGTTGAGCGGCATGTGGCGGCGGCCCGTCAAATTGAAAAAGTCCGGCACGCTCCGACAGGATGTCCCCCTCAAACCAAACACACCTGTTTGATGGGGCCTGGAACAACGCCCGCTGTCGGTACGCCCGATGTCGGGCACCCGTGAGAACCCCGGCCTTTTCATGCAAAAACCGCCCGCCGTCCGGGCTCATCGGACGGCGGGCGGCATCTCGGCCATATGGCTGCATCACATATCGGGCTAAAGCTTTACATCAGGGTCCAGGCTCTGGGCGCTCACGCGCATCTCGCCGGCGAGCGACAGAAACGCCTCGAGGCGCACCGGGTCGATCGAACCGTCCTCCACGGACGCGCGCACGGCGCACCCCGGCTCATGGGTATGGGTGCAATCGTTGAAGCGGCACGCGCGCGACGCCTCGACGATCTCGGGGAACGTCCGCGCGAGCCCCCGCTCGTGGCCGACAAGGGGCAGGCTCCGCAGGCCCGGTGCATCGGCGATGATGCCGCAGGGCTCGGGCAGGGAGACCATCACGCGCGCGACCGTCGTGTGGCGACCCATGTCATCGCGCTCGCGAACCTCGCCGGTGGCGAGCGCCTCATGGCCCAGCAGGGCGTTGAGCAATGTGGACTTTCCCGCGCCCGACTCGCCGAGAATCATCGCACACGTGCCGGCGGGCACGCAGGAGCGCACCTCGTCGAGCCCCTCGCCCGTGGCGGACGAGGTCGTCACCACGCGCACGCCGTCCCCGGCAAGGCGCACCGCATCGGCGCGGACGCGGTCCAACTCGTCGCGCGTGCAGCGGTCGGCCTTGGTGAGCACCACCACCGGCGTCGCCGCGCAGTCGTTGATCAGGACGAGGCAGCGGGCGATACGGTCGCGGATAAGCTCCGGGGTATCGCGCGTGGAGCCGAGCGGCTGCACGATGAAGATCGTGTCCACGTTGGCGGCAAGCACCTGGCGCTCACCGCGGTTCTTGCCGCGCCAGCGCTCAAACGCGGTGCGGCGCGGCAGCACGCGCTCGATCACGCCCATGTCGTGCCCAGGGGCGACGCGCACCGCAACGCAATCGCCGATCGCCGGCAGCAGGCGCTCGGCTTCCCCGCGCGTCTTCGCGAAGTTGACGGAGTGCTCGGCGCGAAACGTCGCGTCCTCGGTGGCGATCAGCGGAAAGCCGCGATCGAGCCGCACGACCCATCCGAGGCGCATCTCAGATGCAGCCACGGCATCGGCGGCGGCAAGCTCGCTGCAGAACTGCGCGAACGAGGCGCGCTGCGCGTCGTCGACGCGCAGGTCATCAAACGAGGGAACATCGTGCAGGGCGTCGACCTTGGGCAGCGATGCCACGAGCGCCGATTCGTCCGGCATGCAGCGCCGCTTTTTCCCTTTTGCCCTGCTCTTGCCCACGCGCGCCTCCTTCGTCGTCCGGTTTTCCACACCGTTGTCAACAGCACAGTGTACCGCAGGACACCGCCGAACACAGCGGCGCCCCGGTGTGGAAAAGCTCCGAGGACACCCGACGCGCAACGGCGCTACAGCAGCCTGCACCATCGACAAAAACGCAAAGTGGGCGAGCTTCAGCCTTTTCACCGTGAAAGGAGTAAACCGGCAAAAAAGCTGAAGCTCGCCCACCCATACAACAGCGTCGTCAGACCGCACGTCGGCCGTCGACCGGTCCCGCCGCGAGGCGCACATCGCGCCGCGACGAAGCTTCGGGTAAGGCACCCGGGACATCCCCTGAACGCGATCTTGCAGCCGCACGCCACATCGCGCACAAGGGACGCCCCGAGCGCCGCAGGGGGCTACTTCTCCTCGGCGGTGCGATCGCCCGACATGTAGCGCATCATCGCATCCGCAACGTTCTTGGCGACCGCCACGGCGCTCACCACGTTCTTGGAGCCCGTCACCACGTCGCCCGCGGCAAACACGCCGTCGACGGTCGTCATGCCGTTGTCGTCCGTAAGCAGAAGACCCGTCGCGGAGCACTCGAGGCCCGGCGTCGTGAGCAGCAGTTTGTTCTTGGGGCCCTGGCTGATGGCGATGATCGTCGAATCGACGTGCACCTGGTCGAGCTCGTCCTCGCATCCGATGATGTTGCCGTCCTCATCGAGGATGTTCGTGCGGAACAGCGGGCCTTCCTCGGTGATCTTGACCACGTCTTTGCAGTAGACGAGCTCGGCACCCTCGAGCTGCGCGTACGCGAGCTCGTCGGAGCTTGCCGTCACGTGCTTGGCGCGCGCGTACATGCGCACGTGGCGCGCCCCGTGGCGCAGCGCGGTACGGGCCACGTCCATGCCGGAGTTGCCCACGCCGATGATCGCGACGTTCTCGCCCAGGTTGAACGCTGACGGATCGCTCAGGTAGTCCACGGAGAAGTGCACGTTGGGCAGCGATTCGCCCTCGAGGCCGAGGGTGCGCGGGCGCCACACGCCCGTGCCGATGAAGACCGTCTCGTAGCCGTCGCGCAGAAGGTCGCCGATCTCGAGCGCGCCGCCGATCGTGGTGCAGGCGCGGAACTTCACGCCCATCTCCTCGAGGCGCTTGGCGTAGCGGTCCAGGATGGTGCGCGGCAGACGGAACTCGGGAATGCCGTAGCGCATGACGCCGCCGATGCGGTCCTTGGAATCGAACACGGTCACGCCGTAGCCCTCGCGCGCAAGCCTGATGGCGACGGTGAGGCCAGCGGGGCCGGCGCCGATGACGGCGGCCTTGTGGCCGTTCGCAGGCTTTTTCTCGATGACCATGCGGTCAAGATACAGATCTGAGATGAAGGTCTCGATGGCGCTGAAGTGGACCGGGGTCTCCTTGCGGCCGCGGATGCAGTGGCCCTCGCACTGTCCCTCGTGGTTGCAGACCATGGAGCAGACGAGCGAGAAGGGATTGTTGTCAAACAGCATCTCGCCGGCGGCCGTGATCTCACCCTCCTTGAACAGGCGGATGACCTCGGGGATGTTGGTCGAGATGGGGCAGCCCTTCTGGCACAGGGGCCGCTTACACTGAAGACACCTATTTGCTTCCTCAACGATACGAACGGCCATGCCGCCCTCCTTTCGCCCGACCGATACACGGCCGGCTCGATCCGCATCCCCGAATGCGCGACGCCGCATCTTTGCGGTTGCACGCTGCCCTGTTCGCGGATTGTTTCTCATGCTAGCAGCCCCATTTTGGGCTCAGGTGTACTTGTGGTGTATACCTGATATGACTATATGCGCGCCGTCGATGCGCTCCTATGTTCCAAAAGCCACGATGCCGCGCCGCGTCGGCGCAAACATGCGTCCCTGAGCACAAATCGCAAATCCGGCAGCAAAAGATGCCGGACGACCGCACCTGCCGTCATACAAAAAGGCGGCACCCGGAGTGCCGGATGCCGCCTTCACGCAATGGAACGGTGGTTGCTGGCGCTTAGCCCTGCAGCTTCATGTCGTTGACCATCTCGTACCACTCGGCGATACCGGAGTGGTCGTCCTTCTCGTGGCCGTGGGCCTTGAGGGACTGCATGATCTCCATGGCGAGCGAGGAGAACGGCGAGGACACGTTGATCTGATGCGAGGTGTCCATGACGTTCTGCAGGTCCTTGATGTGGAGCTCGATGCGGAAGCCGGGCGTGAAGTCGCCGTCGAAGATCTTCTGGGACTTCTGGTCCATGACCGTGGAGCCGGCCAGGCCGGAGCGGATGGCCTCGTAGACGCGCGCCGGGTCGACGCCGGCCTTCTTGGCCAGGGAGTAGGCCTCGCAGACGCCGGCGATGTTGATGGCGACGATCATCTGGTTGGCGAGCTTGGTGATGTTGCCGGCGCCAACCTCACCCACGAGGGTGACGGTGGAAGCCATGGTCTTGAGCAGATCCTCGTACTTGGCGAAGACGTCCTCCTTGCCGCCGACCATGACGGCGATGGTGCCGTCGATGGCCTTGGGCTCGCCGCCGGAGACGGGGGCGTCCAGGAAGTCGACGCCGATCTCCTCGAGGCGCTTGGCGAAGTCGCGGCTCGCCAGCGGGGCGATGGAGCTCATGTCGATGACGCACTTGCCGGCGGACAGGCCCTCGGCGATGCCGTTCTCACCGAACAGAGCGCTCTCGACGTGCGGCGAGTTGGGGAGCATGGTGATGACGACGTCGGCGTTCTCGGCGACCTCCTTGCCGCTGGCGCACGCGACACCGCCGAGCTCGACGAGGTCGTTGGCGTTCTCGATGTGGAAGTCATACGCATACACCGTGTGACCGGCCTTCTGGACGTTGATGGACATGGGCTTGCCCATGATGCCCA
>CASEEY010000132.1 GCA_949287055.1 uncultured Collinsella sp. | reverse complement strand
CGCGAGCTCGGCGTGCAGATGATGATCGTGGACGCCAACAACATCAACGTCGAGATCCTCGGCCGCAGTTCGTCGCTTACGCTGACCGACGACGACCTGTGCGCCCTGATCGCCGACAATCCGGCGGGGCAGGGCACCGAGCTCACGCCGTTCATCCTCATCCGCCCGCTGTAGAACCCGATAACATCGGCGCGCACTTTGCTGGCGCACGTTGCGTGCATGTCCCCGGTCCACTTTGGTGAGCCGGGGACTTTTTGCGCAGCGCGCGCTTTAGCAAGGCGGTGCACCGCTGCATGAGAAGGGATACATATGCATAAAAAAAGAGGTCTAGTGGAGTTGATATCCGCTATCAGGTGAAGATTAAAGAGGATGATACTCGGTTTAGAAAGGTCTATTTACCTGTGGATTCTCACGATAATCACGTAAATTAACGCTGAGCGGCGAAAAGGTACCGTTCGCCGGTAACCGTCAATCAAATGAATAAAATCAGTCCGTATGAGTATACTCAAACCAGTACGTGAGGACGCGTGGCGCATCGTGTGGCGCGCACGCACCACTGTGGAAAGGGGCCATCATGTCCAAGCCTTTCGGCAAGCCCGATCGCATCGTCGTCGCCCTGGGAGGCAATGCCTTGGGTGACACCCCCGAGGAGCAGATCGAGAAGGTCGGCGCCGCCGCCCACGCGCTGCTCGGTCTTATTGAGCAGGGTAACGAGATCATCATCACCCACGGCAACGGCCCGCAGGTCGGCATGATCCAGAACGCCTTCGCCGCCGCTCACGACGCCATCGGCACTCCGTCCATGGACCTGCCCGAGTGCGGCGCCATGAGCCAGGGCTACATCGGCTATCACCTGCAGCAGGGCATCGGCCGCGAGATGCATCGTCGCTATAAGCGCTGGCACGCCGCCACGGTCGTGACCCAGATCGAGTGCGATCCGGACGATCCGGCGTTCGCCAACCCCACGAAGCCCATCGGCCCGTTCTATACCGAGGAGCAGGCCAAGGAGATCATGGCCGAGAACCCCGACATGACCTTCGTCGAGGACTCCGGTCGCGGCTGGCGTCGCGTCGTCGCCTCGCCCGAGCCCAAGAAGATCGTCGAGGCCGACTCCATCCTGAACCTCCTCGACAACGAGTTCATCGTCATCGCCTGCGGTGGCGGCGGCATCCCGGTCGTGCGCGACTACAACAACAAGGGCTGCTACAAGGGCGTCGCTGCCGTTATCGACAAGGATATGGGCGGCGAGCTGCTCGCCGAGGACTGCGGCGCCGACGTGCTGTTCCTGCTGACCGCGGTCGACCACGTCGCCATCAACTGGGGCAAGCCCGACCAGACCGACCTCGAGGAGATCTCCGCCGACGAGGCCGAGAAGCTCGCTGACGAGGGTCAGTTCGGCAAGGGCTCCATGGAGCCCAAGGTCCGTGCCGCCATCAAGTTCGCGCGCAGCCGCAAGGGCCGCGTGTGCATCATCGGCGCGCTCGAGAAGGCCGCCGAGACCATGGCCGGCCTCTCCGGTACCCGCATCTACGCGTAATCGAGCATGGTCATACGGGCGCCGCGGCGCGACGTCCGTGAACACGTCCTCTCTCCTTTCCCCGATGGCTGCCACCCGGCAGCCATCGGGGTTTTGCGTATGGGGGCGCACACGAGGTGTATGGGGGTCGCACGCAGGGCGTATGGGGGCCGCGAGCGGGGTGAGCCGTCCGTGTCGCGGCGAAGCTCCATGATGTCGGTGCACCCGACGGTCTGCATCGGTCGTTTGGCTTGGTTGTGCGCTCGGTTGGGTCCTATGCGGCCGAGTAGACCCAGGCGACGTCGGCTTGGTTGAGCACCCGGACCAGATCCCATTTGCGCGCGCTGGTATCGGGGCTGTTGGGGTCGTAGATCTCCACCATGCCGCGCTCGTCGATGCTCTTCAGGATGATGTAGTGGCCGAGCATGGTGAAATCGCCTGCTCCCACGACGCAGATGACGGGGTTTCCCTGCCGCAGGGCGCTCTCGACCGTTTGACGGGTGGGTGCGACCATCTCGGCGTAGAAGCCGAACGCGTAGGCCGCCTCCGTCATAAACGACCATTCGGTGGCGCCGGTGGGCGCGTAGTTGTTGGCGTCCGCCCAGCTCGACATCGTGCCCGGATTCATGTCGGTATTGCCGGTGAAATACACGTACAGCATAGTCATGGCGGTGGGGCCGCAGGCGTTTTGGGCGACCGTGCCGCCGCCGTAGGGCAGGTTGCACCAGGCGGCGTCCGTCTGATACAGATGCGGCATCTCGCCTTTCTCCCACTGCGACACCGGCGTGGAGACGGGGAACTGCGAGGGCGTGAGCGTGCCTATGTTGAGCTGCGAGGACTCCTGCTCCGGCGCGATGCCGGCGGGCGTGGTCGACACGACGGAGCCGACGAGGAACAAGACGAGGAACAGCGCCGCCGCCGGTACGGCGATGGAGGCTGCCGAGAGCGGCCGTGCCGCCGGGGAGCGCCATCCGCCTGCACGGCCATAGCCGCGGCCGCGATTGCGGCTCCGGCCCCGCGAGAACGAGGGCTGCCCGCGTCGCAGGGTGTGCCCGATCACGGACGAGGGGCCCGATCCGTAGCGGCCGCGCTCAAGGACGCTTGACGTTCCCTGCGAGCGAAGCGAGCTGACGGTCGAGGCGGCCGAACCGGAGCGGAAGGTGGTGTGGAGCTGATCGGCGTGTCCGTGCCCGTATCCGCGTTCGCGCGGATGGGCGTCGTGGCGCGCACCCCCTTGGAGGGCGTCGCGAATCGTGTCGACGATGGCGCCGAAGAGGTTGGCGATCGTCGAGGGCCGCGTGCTGCGCCGTTGCGTGCGGCTGCGGCCAGAGGTCGCGGTGGTGCGGCGTACGGTGCCTGCACGTTCGGTTGAAGCGGATGAGGCGCGTGAGGAAGAGGGCCGTGTGCTCTCGGCGCGACGTCCAGATCGTCCGGCTTCACTGCCCGTGCCCGTCGCGGCGTAGCCGGCCGGTGTGCGCCCCGATGCCAGGCGCACGTTGCGGCGGGAAATGCCGGAAGAACGGTGCTCTGGGGGCATGCTCGTGCGCGCCTCGCCGTTCTCGCGGCGGGACCTTGCGTCTGCCATGGGGCACCTCCTTCACGGCCTCGTTGCCGCCGATGTTCCCTATATTACCGTGCATACACAAAACGTGCTGGCAAAAGGCCGCGAGCGCGCAGCTGGCGCGCCGCGGCGGTCGAGCGGCGACGCGATTTGGAAGCTTCGTCGGCGCGGTATGCCCGTGGGGCGGGTGGGCATAATAGCGCCAGAAGCTATCGCGGCCGGGCCGGTGCGCCGGCCGTTGCATCGTGAAAGGACCCGGTATGCCCGCATTGATCACCCATCATCTGTTTGGCGAGGAGAGCGTGGAGCGCCTTCCTGCCGGTATCGTCTCCACCGAAGAGGAGCGCTGCGCCTTTCTGATCGCCAACCAGGGGCCCGATCCGTTTTTCTTCCGCGTGCGCACCCCGGGCTTCAAGGAAAGCACCGCGCTCGGACACCGCATGCACGCAGGCCGCATCTCTCAGCAGTTCCGCGCGCTGCGCGAGGGCGTGGGGCGCCTGCCTGCGCGGGATGCCGATCTCGGGCGCGCGTTTGCGCTCGGCATGCTTTCGCACTACGTCCTCGATCGCAACGCGCATCCGTTCGTGTATGCGCAGCAGTGGGGACTCCAGGAGGTTGACCCCGACCTCGCGCGCGCCGGCAGCCAGGTGCACGCCGTGATCGAGGGCGACCTTGACGTCTTGATGCTGCAGAGCAAGCGTGCGGGCGCCACCTGCGCGGACTGTCCGCCCGCCGACGAGCTCGTCACCACGGAGCGTATCGACCGGGTCGCCGGCGCGCTCATGAGCTACGTGGCCCGCAGCGTGTACGGGCTCGAGGTGGGCGCCGCGGAGTACGGCGGCGCGGTCGCCGACATGAAGCTCGCCTACCGCGTCATCGAGCCCGCCGGATCCCTGCACACCCGCGCGTTGGGCGCGCTCGAGGGGCTCGTGCGCAACTACTCCCTGCTCTCCTCGCTTGCGCATCCCGTGACCGATGAGGCGCCGGCCGCCGCGGCGAACCTCGCCCACCGGCCGTGGACCGATCCGTTTGGCGGGCAGGAGTCGCACGAGAGCTTCCCCGAGGTCTTCGACCGGGCGCTCGACGACTACGGGCGCGCCAGCGCGCTGTTCGTCCGCAGCGAGGACATGGTGCCCATAACCGAGCGCAAGAACTACTCGGGCCGCGTGCTCGACGCCGACGAGGAGTGCCGCGCCGACGACTGAGACCCGGTGGATTGACCCGACATGACGCCAAAAGGGGACTGATAGGGGGACGCGCCCTTTGTCAGCCCCTTTTTTGCCGGACGGCATCCTGCCGCGTGCTTACCGAATCCTGACGCGCGGGTCCGCAGCGTTGCCGTACCATAGATGGGTTCGTATCCGACCGCGGTCAGGAGAACCCGCTATGAAATACACCAAGCTCGAGCGCAACTGGGTTATGTACGACGTGGGCAACTCAGCTCTCGTGCTGCTGAATACGTCGGTCGTGCCCATCTACTTCGACGCGATCAACACCGGGGCGAGCTCGGCCGAGCTCGTGACCGCCTGGGCGAACGCCCAGACCGTCGCCTCGCTCGTCGTGGCGCTGCTCATGCCCGTGCTGGGGTCGCT
>CASEEY010000131.1 GCA_949287055.1 uncultured Collinsella sp. | reverse complement strand
GTGTTCCGTTCAACCCATTTGCGGCAAGGCGCGCCGCTCCCTCCGCAAAAAACGGGGCCAGGAGGCGCGGGCGAAGAAGGCCCGCAAATGGGTTGAACGGAACACGTCCCCAACCGACCCATTTGAAAGCGCAACCCCTTCGAACACCCGCCCATCGGGACAACACCAATAAACGGGCGCGGACCCGCTTGTGCAAGGTCCGCGCCCGCTGCAATCAGCCGGGGATTGTCTTTGCGCACTTACCTACCCTGGGCGCGCGACTCCTCGTAGAACTCGACGAGGTGCTTCTGCACGTCGTAGGGAACCTGCTCATAGCCGGCGGGCTCCATCGTGAAGTCGCCCGTGCCGCGGGTGAGCGAGCGCAGGCGGGTCGCGTAGTCGACGAGCTCGGCGTACGGCACGGTCGCGGTGACCACGGTGTTGCCGCGGTCGTCGGTGTCCATACCGGTCACGCGTCCGCGGCTGGCGGACACGTCGCCCATCACGGCGCCGGCATAGCTCTCCGGAATGGTGACCGTGATGTTCTCCATGGGCTCAAGAACCACCGGGTCGGCGTCGGCGCACGCCTTCTTCAGGCCGATGCGCGCGGCGGCGCGGAACGCCATCTCGTTGGAGTCGACCGGGTGATACGAACCGTCGTAGCACGCCACGCGGATGCCGGTCAGCGGGTAGCCCGCGATGACGCCTTCCTTCATGGTCTCCTGAACGCCCTTGTCGACAGCGGGGATGAGGGCGCGCGGGATGCGGCCGCCCACGACCTCGTCGACAAACTCGTAGTCGGTGCCGTCAAGCAGCGGCTCGACGCGCAGGTAGCAGTCGCCAAACTGGCCGGCGCCGCCGGTCTGCTTCTTGTGGCGGCCCTGGGCGCTCGCCACGCGGCGGATGGTCTCGCGATACGGGATGCGGATCGGCACAATGTGGGCCTCGACGCGGGTGCGCTCCTCCAGGCGGTTGAGCAGCACGGAGACCTGAGCCTCGCCCACGGCGGAGATGATGGTCTGGCCCGTCTCCTCGTCGCGCTCGATCTTCATGGTCGGATCGGCCTCGCACGCCTTGTCGATGAAGGTGAAGAGCTTGTCCTCCTCGCTGCGGTTGACGGCCTCGATTGCGATGCGGTACTGGCTGTTGGGGAACTTGAACGCCGCGGCCTCGACCTTACCGGAGACGGACAGGGTGTCGCCCGTGTCGGCGGAGATCTTGGTCGTAACGATGATGTCGCCCGCCTCGGCCATGCCGACCTCGGTCATCTCCTTGCCGCACATCACGTACAGGTGCGCCAGGCGCTCGCCCTTGCGGGTGCGCGCGTTGATGAGCTCGATGCCAGGCGTCAGCGTGCCGGTGAGCACCTTGAGGAAGGAGATGCGTCCCTGCTGGGCGTCGTTCAGGGTCTTGAACACAAAGGCCACCGGGCGGTCGTCCTCAGCCGAGATCTTGAGCGTATCGCCGTCCATGAGCGGCATCTCGCCGTAGTCGGTCGGCGCGGGGAAGTACGTGGCGATGTCGTCCATGACGGAGTGGACGCCCAGCTCGCGCGTGCAGCAGCCCACGAACACGGGGACAAACAGGCGCTCGGCGATCGCCTTGGACAGCAGGCCCTCGATCTCGTCCTGGGTGAGCGGCTCGCCCTCGAGGTACTTCATCATGAGCTCGTCGTCAGCCTCGGCGACAGCCTCGCACAGCTGCTCGCGCGCGGCCTCGGCGGCGGCGCGATACTCCTCGGGGATGTCGTACTCGGTCTGCGTGGTGCCCTCGCAGTGGCGCGCCTTCATGCGAACGACGTCGATGACGCCCTCGAACGCGTCGCCCGTGCCCCACGGCAGGGTGACAGCGCCCAGACGCATGCCGAAGCGCTCGCGCAGCTGCTCCATGCAGGTGTCGTAGTCAGCGTTTTCCTTGTCGATGCGGTTGATGAAGACGGCGCGGGCCAGGCGCAGGTCCTCGGCGGCGTACCAGAGCTTAACGGTGGTGGGCTGCGGGCCCTCAGTTGCGTCGACGACGAACAGCGCCGTCTCGCACACGCTCATGGCCGCATAAGCGTCGCCGATGAAGTCCGGGTAGCACGGAGCGTCGAGCACGTTGATGCGGGTGCCCTTCCAGTCGATCGGCGCGATGGAGGTGGAGATGGAGAACTCGCGCTTGACCTCCTCGGCGTCGTAATCGAGCGTGGGCTTGGTGCCCGCATGACCGCCCAAGCGCGCAGTCTTGCCTGAAAGATGCAGCATCGCTTCTGCCAGGGAGGTCTTTCCTACTCCTCCCTGGCCAACCAAGACGACGTTCCTCACATTGCCGGTTTTCGGTGCACCCATGATGACCTTCCTTTCTGCGGCATCACATACATGCCGCCGGGTTCATACGGAGGTGGAAGCAAGGTGCCGCGTGCCTCGCGCTGGCCGCATCGCCTTGAGTCGCAGAGGTTTGCGCGCGCGGGCGACGACCTCGCCGCCTTCCGCATAACAGCCGTATGAAACGAGCCTACCCCGGCAGACGGGTGGCCATAACTGCCTTTCGCCAGACGGTGCACTGCAGTGCGGCAAAGGGCTCGCAGGCGCAAGAAGGGGCAGGGTGCAGACCTGTCGCTGGCTGTGATTTCGCCCCGGAGCTTACGAAGTGTGTGCTTCGATCCGGAATGAGCGTGTAGACGAGTTCGGGCGAAGAGCAAAACCGCTGGTACAGGAATTGCGACCGCCGCGGTATACAAAGCTGTTCCGAAATAAAGCACTCACTTCTCGACGTCGGGGGTTGAGACGAGAAGGGGCCGGGCGCAGACGCGAATCCACCCCAGGGTGGATTCACGTCCCGCGAGACGCTCGTCTCAGGCGGTGTCCAGCAGCCATTTCCACGCAGGAACCTGGACGATCGTCTTGCCCTCGCGCTCGATCGCCTCTTCCGCCCCGTTGCCGGTGATGAGATAGCCCACCGTCTGCTCACTCTGCTCGAGAGCCTCCCAAAGGGCGCGGATCTCCCGCTCGCGCGTCTTTGCATCGGACACATCGGCGGCCACTTGATACAACTCGTAAACCTCGCCGCTGAGCGCATCGCCGACTACGAAGTCGACCTCATAGCCGTGTGCTTTCGTGCGCAATGATGAGATGCCGTCCCTGCGCATACCCACCGATCGACGGCGAAGCTGGAGATACACGACGTCCTCAAGCCGTTGACCGACGTCGTTTGCCCGCACGGTGCCGCAGGCCAAGGCAAGACCCGGGTCGACCGCGTAGACCTTCGGTTGTGCTGTCGTCTTCTCTGACAGGGAAAACGACAGCTCCTTGACCGAAAATACGAGATAGGCCTCCTGGAAATACTCGAACAGCTCGCCCAGGGCCTCTCGAGACGTCGCGATTCCCGCCGCTTTCAAATCGTTCGTCACCTTGCGCAACGACAGCTGACGCGCATTGAGGCTGAGGAGCCGCTGAGACAGCAGCGACGCCGCTTTCGGCTTGCTTACGTTGTGACGCTCGACGACATCGCGCGCCACGACACGCTGAGCGTACGATTGGAGCAGTGAAATCGACTGCGCGCGCGGAAGGTTGAACGTCGCCGGAAAGCCCCCGTCCTCGAGATACGACCGATAGGCACGCTCCACATGCAACCGCTCCTCCGTAGAGCATGCTCTGGGGTCGAGGTTCTTGACGCCGTGCGCCGCAGCATATTCCCTAAAGGAAAACGGAAGCAATTCGATATCGAGCGCGCGACCCCTGAACTCAGTCGAAATCTCCTTCGACAGCATCTTCGAAGAAGACCCGCTTACGTAAATCGTCGCCTTCCGTGTGTCAACGATACGCCTCAGCCAAGCGGCCCAATCCTCCATCTCCTGCAGTTCGTCAAAGAAGAGATAGGCTCCTTCGGACAGGGCGGAGGGATTGAGTGCATAGAACGCCTCGAGCACCTCATCCCCTATCCGCGGGGTGATGGGCTTCAGGCGATCGTCGTCGAAATTGAAGTAGCAGATGCGGCCTAAAGGCACCCCATCGTTCATGAGCTGATCGATTTCCTGGAACAAGCGGTAGGACTTTCCGCAGCGCCTGATGCCAGTCACGACCTTGACCAGGTTTCCGATACGAGGCTCAAGAGGTTCACCCAGGTCCAAGTCGCGGGACACAATGGGGCGATATGCATCGATGGAGAAGTCTCGCAGGGTAGAGGCGATCACTTCGTTCATAAGCACCTCCAAACTGGCAACGCTTTACTGCCAATTATAGATAAATTGGCAGTAAAGCGTTGCCAGTTTGTTGCAAATGGAGCAATACGATAGGCCGATCGGACCGCACGGAACGTGCATTCACGTCCAAACGCAATCGGGGCAGCGAAACCTCGCTGCCCCGATTCTGCGCATAGCTCTATCGGCTCGGTGCTTCTAGCCTTCGGCTCCAGCGGGCGCAGGCAGCGCCACCTCGGGCATGAGCTCCTCGCCCATGACGCCCAGGATATCCTCCAGAAGCGTCAGGTCGTCATCGGAAAAGCGCCGCTTGATGCGGTCCATCACGTCGTGGATATACGACGAGCTGATGTTGTAGTAGTCCAGGTACTTCTGCGTGGGCTGCAAGTGGTACTCGCGGCCGTCGCTTGTCGACTGGACCTTGGTCACGTAACCCTTGCGGATCAGGCTTCCGATCTTGTAGGCGGCGTTCGACGACGAGATCCGCATGAAGTCGGCAAACTCGTGCACGGTGGGCGAACCCAGCGTAAAAGTGGAGCTTGAACTTGTTATACACGCTTTCGAACTTCTCATCCAACTCTGAATGCTCCTCCTGTGCTGCCACGGTGTTTCGCTCCTACGCCTGGTCGGCCGAGCCGAGCGCAAGCGTCAGCGTGGCGGAGCAGGCAACCTTGCCGTCCACCCGGGCCTCGGCCTCGACGAAGGCGAATGAGCCACGCACACGCGTGATGCGGCTCTCGAGCTCGAGCACGTCGCCGGGGCGCACCTGGGTACGGAACTTAGCGTCCTTGATGGCGGCGAAAAAGCCCAGCTTGCCGCGGTTCTCGGGCAGCGACAGCATGGCCACGGCCGCCACCTGGGCGAGCGCCTCGACGATCAGCACGCCGGGCAGCACGTGGTACTGCGGGAAATGGCCGCAAAACACCGGGCTCATGTTGCTCACGCACAGACGGCCGCGGGCCCAGGAGCCCTCCTCGCCGTCGGTGATGCGGTCGACGAGCGCAAAGGGATAGCGATGGGGCAGGATCTCTGCGATCTGATTCGAATCAAGCTGCATGTCGGCCTCCTAGCCGTTCCACTTCTTGAACAGGACGCACGCGTTGTGCCCGCCGAAGCCCAGCGAGTTGGACAGCGCGTACTCGATATCGGCCGCGCGACCCTCGTTGGGCACGCAGTCCAGGTCGCACGCCGGATCGGGCTCGACGTAGCCGATGGTCGGCGGCAGGAACGAATCGCGCAGCGCGAGCGCGGTGAAGATGGCCTCGACCGCGCCGGCAGCGCCAAGCATGTGGCCGGTCATGGACTTGGTGGACGAGACGGCCATGTCGTAGGCGTGCTCGCCGAAGACGGTCTTGATGGCCGCGGTCTCGCCCTTGTCGTTCAGAGGCGTAGAGGTGCCGTGCGCGTTGATGTAGCCCACAGCCTCGGGCGCGATGTCGCCGGCGTCGGCGAGTGCCTGGGCCATGGCGCGGGCGCCGCCCTCGCCGTCGGGCGCGGGCGCAGTGATGTGGTAGGCATCGCAGGTCACGCCGTAGCCGACGACCTCGGCGATGATGTTCGCGCCGCGAGCCTGGGCGTGCTCGAGCTCCTCGAGGACCAGCATGCCGGCGCCCTCGCCCATCACGAAGCCGCTGCGGCGGGCGTCGAAGGGCACGGAGGCAGCCTGGGGGTCATCGCCCACGTGCAGGGCGCGCATGGTGGTGAAGCCGCCGATGGACAGCGGGGTGATGGCCGCCTCGGTACCGCCGGTCAGCATGATGTCGGCGTAGCCGTCGCGGATGTGGCGGAACGCGTCGCCCACGGCGTTGGAGCCGCCGGCGCACGCGGTGACCGGGCAGGTGCACATGCCCTTGAAGCCGAACTCGATGGCGACCTCGCCGGCAGCCATGTTGGAGATGCCCATGGGGATGTAGAAGGGCGAGCAGCGATCGAAGCCGCGCTTCAGGCAGCTGGTCTGCTGCGTCTCGGTCTCGCGGACACCGCCGATGCCGGAGGAGACGATGACGCCGGCGCGGGTGAGGTCCTCGGCCTCGAGGTCAAGGCCGCTCTGGGCGATGGCCTCACGGGCGGACACGATCGCGAACTGCGTGAAACGCGACTTGTGCTTGGCCTCAGGCGCGCTGAAGTGGTCCTTGGGCTCGAAGTCCTTGACCTCAGCAGCGAGCTTGACCTTCTGGGCGCTCGCGTCGAACTGCGTGATGGTGTCGATGCCGAGCTTGCCGGCGCGTGCGGCGTCCCAGCTCTCGGCCGCGGTGTTGCCGATAGGCGTCAGGGCGCCAACACCGGTGATGACAACTCTGCGTTTGGACATGGAAAGCTCCTTTCGGGAGAGGACATGTGAAAAGGCGGGCGGGAAAAGAGGGACAGGCACTTTTTTCCAGGCATCTGGGAAAAAGTGGACAGGCACTTTTTTCCCTTCACGCACCCTTGTAGGTCGAGTACTCAGTCAGCGAGCGGGCAGCTGGCGAGGCGAGGTGGCCTGAACGAGGAGGGCATGGGCCTTAGGGCCATACCCGACGAGTGAAGGCCGGATCGCCCGCCAGATGTCCGCGCAGCGGCGGCACACTGCAAGTGCAAGCGGGCGCTCCAGGTGCGCCAGATTGCCGCGAAGCGAGGAGGCATAGGCCTTAAAGGCCATGCCGACGAAGCTGAGCGGCAAGGTGGCGTGCCTGGAGCGGCCGGCTACATGGCCATGCCGCCGTCGACGGCAATCACTTGCCCGGTAATGTAGGCGGCCTCGTCGGACACCAGGAACGCCACCGCATGGGCGACATCCTCGGGCTTGCCGGGGCGGGCGGCGGGAATGGCGGAGCACATGGCCTGCTGCGCGGCCTCGGGCATGGCGGCGGTCATATCGGTCTCGATATAGCCGGGCGCCACGGCGTTCACTCGAATGCCGATGCTGGCGACCTCGCGGGCAATCGACTTGGTCATGCCGATCAGGCCGGCCTTGCTCGCGGCGTAGTTGGCCTGACCCGCGTTACCCATGATGCCCACGACGCTCGCCATGTTCACGATAGCGCCGCTCTTGGCGCGCATCATCGGACGGAGCACGGCCTTGGTCATGAGGAAGGCGCCCTTGAGGTTGGTGGCGATGACGGCGTCGAAGTCGTCCTCGCTCATGCGGGCGGCCAGCTTATCGCGGGTAATGCCCGCGTTGTTGACGAGGATGTCCACGCCGCCGAGCTCGCGGGCGGCCTCGACGAGCTCCTTGGCAGCGTCGGCGCACGTCACGTCACCCTGAATGGCGCGGGCGGCAACACCCGTCTGCTCCACGAGCTGTACCGTCTCTTCCGCGGCGGCAGCGTTGCCGGCATAGGAGAACACGACGTTGGCGCCCAGTCGGGCGAGCTCGAGGCAGATGGCGCGGCCGATGCCACGGCTGCCGCCGGTGACGATAGCGGTCTTACCGGTCAAATCCATAGGGAATCCCTTCTGTGACAAGATGGTGCCAGGTACAAACTTGTCGGTTACGCGCAGGTCAGCTTCTGCAGGTCCTCGACGGTCTCGACGGGCGTGCAGGAAATCTCCTTGGCGGTCTTGCGCACCAGACCGGACAGGACCTTGCCCGGGCCGATCTCGATCACGCGGTCGACGCCCAGCTCGGCCAGGCGGCAGATGGTGTCCTCCATGCGCACGGACGACTGCACCTGACGCTCGAGCAGGCTGACGATGTCGTCGCCTGCGCCCATCTCGCGGCCGAGGGTGTTGAACAGCACGGGCACGCGCATCTCGCCCAGCTCCAAGCCTGAAAGACGCTCGCGCAGGGCGTCGCCGGCCGGGTGCAGCAGCGAGGTGTGGAACGGGCCGCTCACCTTGAGCGGGATGCAACGGCGGGCACCGGCCTCCTTGGCGGCGGCCGCAGCGGCCTCGACAGGCTCGCGGTCGCCGGCGATCACGATCTGGCCGGGGCAGTTGTAGTTGGAAACCTCGACGGTCAGGCCATCGGCGGCCTCGGCGGCAGCGGCAGCCACGACGGACTCCACGGTCTCGCGGCCCAGACCCAGGATGGAGATCATCGCCGTGTCGCGACCGGCGGCAGCGCTCGCCATGGCGGCACCGCGGAACGCCGCGAGCTCGACGGCCGTGCGGGCATCAAACACGCCGGCGGCGGCAAGCGCCGAATACTCGCCGAGCGAAAGGCCGGCGACGTAATCGGGCTCGATGCCCTGCTCGCGCAGGATCGCCGTCATGCCGCAGGCGAAGGCGACCATGCACGGCTGGGTGTACTCGGTTTGGCTCAGCTGGTCGTCGGGACCCTCGAACATCAGGGACTTGAGGTCGAAATCGACCGCCTCGGCAGCCTCGTCGATCACCGCGGCAAACGCGGGATACGCCTCGTACAGATCAGCACCCATGCCCGCATGCTGCGAGCCCTGGCCTGCATACAGAAACGCGGTCGCCATTATGCACTCAGCCCCTCGATCGTGGTCTTGCAACCGGCCATCATGTCCGCAAAGATCGCGCGCAGCGGACGGACCTCGTGCACCATTCCGGCGATCTGGCCGCACATGAAGCTGCCGGTGTCCACGTCGCCATCGAGCACGGCGCGGCGCAGGCTGCCGAGGGTGAGTGCCTCGAGCTCGTCGCGCTTGGTGCCCTCCTGCTCGAGCTCCAGGTACTTCTTGGTCATCTTGTTCTTGAGGCAGCGCACCGGAGCGCCGGCGGGACGGCCGGTCACGACGGTGTCGTTCACGCCGGCCTTGACGACCTTGTCCTTGTAGTTGGCGTGGATGGGGCACTCCTCGCTCGCGAGCAGGCAGGTGCCCACCTGCACGCCGCAGGCGCCCAGCGCGAAGGCGGCCGCCATGCCGCGACCGTCGGCGATGCCACCGGCTGCGATCACGGGCAGGTCAACGGCGTCGACCACCGCGGGAACGAGCGCCATCGTGGTGGCCTCGCCCACGTGGCCGCCGGACTCGGTGCCCTCGGCGATGATGCCGTCGATGTCCAGGCGCGCCAGGCGCTTGGCCAGAATCGGAGCGGCGACCACGGGGAAGATGCGGATGCCGGCCTCCTTCCAGGCGGCGACGTACTTGGCGGGGTTGCCGGCACCGGTGGTGACGACCTTCACGCCCTCCTCGACGACCACGCGGGCGCAATCGTCGATGTTGGGGTTCATGAGCATGAGGTTCACGCCGAAAGGCTTATCGGTCAGCTCCTTGGCGCGGCGGATCTGCGCGCGCAGGCTCTCGCCGTCCAAGCCGCCGCCGGCAACAAGGCCGAGCGCACCGGCGTTGGAGCAGGCGGCAGCGAACTCGCCGGTGGCGATGTTGGCCATGCCGCGGTGGCGATGTTGGCCATGCCGCCCTGGATGATGGGGAACTCGGTTCCCAGGATCTCGTTCAGCTTCTTCATATCTGCATGTCCTTTCTCAAGCGACAAGTTGGTGCCAGGTGCAAACGTGTCGGCCGCACGTCTCTAGGCGAATTCGGCCAGCGCGCCGGCCCAGGTAAGGCCCGCGCCGAACCCTGCCATGAGGACGCGATCGCCCGCACCGATCTTGCCGGCGTGCACGAGCTCGTCGAGCAGGATGGGCACGCTGCCGGCCGACGTGTTGCCGGTGTGGTCGATGTTGCCCTCGCAC
>CASEEY010000130.1 GCA_949287055.1 uncultured Collinsella sp. | reverse complement strand
GGGCTACAAATGCCAGCGATGCCTCGCCGTCGCGGGTGAGGTCGATGTACTGCTTGCCGCGGGTGACGCAGCAGGCAACGCCCATACGCTCGCCGTCGGCCTTGAGGTCGTCGAAGTAGGACGCTGCCTGGGGCGCCAGGATAACAAGGTCAAAGTCCGGCATGATGTCCAGATGGCTGCCGTAAGCGTCCGCTGCGGTCTCAAGGTCGATGCCGTGCTCGCGGGCAGCTTTGGCCAGCGCGTTGGCGAGCAGGCCGGAGGTTCCGCCTCCCTGGCACAGGACAAGGACGCGACGACCGTTGAGCGCTGCATAGGGGTCGCTCGCAGCGGCGATGGTGCTGGACGAGGCGCTGGCAACGGCGTTATCAGATGCAGCGGGGGTGGTGTTGCCCGCAGATTCTTCGTCCATAGACTGGCCGGCGGCACGCTTTTTCTCTGCTGCCATGCTCGCAGCGGCCTTGGCGACGGCACCGGTGGCGACGCTTGCGGTGTCGGCCTTGCCCTGGAATGCGGCGTTCATGGCAGCCTGCTTATGGGCGGCGCGCTGGGCGACCTCAGCCTGATCGGCCTCGGCTTCTTCAGCGCACTTCTCGCGGTCGTATACCTTGAAGAAGGGGAAATAGATGAGGAAATCGACAATCAGCAGGGCGGGGATGAGCAGGAACGCAAGGGGCTGAAGTCCCAGGCCCATGGCGATGCCAACGGGTGCGGGGGTGGTCCAGGGAAGGCTGAACATGAAGCCGTTCATACCCAAGACGTCGATGAAGAACTTGGTGATCCAGATATTGGCGATGGGCGCGAAGATGAAGGGGATGAAGAAGATGGGGTTCAAGACCATGGGCGCGCCGAAGAGGAACGGTTCGTTGACGCCAAAGCAAACCGGCACGGCTGAGGCACGGCCCACGGCGCGCATCTCTTTGGACTTGGCGAGGAAGGCGAACATGAAGCAGATCACCAACGTGGCACCAGTGCCGCCCATGGCGACGACGAAATCCTGAAGCGGTTTGGTGAGGACGGCGGTTGCGTGCTCGCCGGCCTGGTACATGGCCATGTTGAGCTCGAGGTTGGAGATGAGGGCGGCGGAGATTGCGGGCTCGATGATGGAGGGGCCGTGGACGCCTACAAACCAGAAGAGAGACATGGCGCCGTAGATGATGGCGAGGCCCAAATAGCCATCTGCCGCGGAGAAGAGCGGCTGGAACACCTGGATAACGCCTTGGGCGAAACAGAAGCCAAAGATGTTGCGGAATGCAAAGTCAAAGCCCCAGAAGAAGACCAGGCAGACGCCAAAGGGGATGATGTCCTTGAAGGTCTGGGAGATATTGGGCGGCACCTGTTCGGGCATCCTGATGGTGATGTTGCGCTTGATAAAGAACTTGTAGATGATGCCGGTGGCGAACGCGCAGATAAAGGCGGTTAGCAGGCCCTTGGATCCCATGTAGCCGTTGGCGAGGCCGGAGATGGAGACCCCGTTATCCGTGAAGCTGATGGCGTCGCTGGAGAGCAGCAGAAAACCGATGAGCGATGCGATCATGACCGAGATGAAGTTGATCTGGTTGTTCTTGGGCAGGTCGCGGTTTTGCGCATCGCAGAAGTGCTTGGCCGTGGTGGCCGCTGCGCAGATGCCGACGATGCCCATCGAGTAGTTGTAGGCCTTCATGAGCACGTCGTTGATCTCTGCGGGCCAGTAGAAGCCCCAGACGTTGGGGACGGCGCTGACGAGCAGGAAGACGCTCGACACGATGATGATGGGCATGACGGAGATGAAGCCGTCGCGAATCGCCTTGAGGTACTTGTTGCGCGCGATGGCGTTGAAGAAGGGCTTTCCCTTCTCGATGAGCGCGATGAGTTTTTCCATGGATCCTCCGTTCACATGGCAGGTTGTTCCGCAGATGTCAATAGCCAGCTGAAAACAGGTGTCTGCGGTGGGCGGCGGCTGCATGACGGGCCTGTTGCCCGGATGCGATCCCGTAATGAGCACGTGCCCATAACTACAATGAGCACGTTAACATACGGCATGCGAGATCGACCGAGCCGCCGTGAGGCGGCCGGTGAAGGGCGTGAAATCGTCCGTGAGCGGCGTTGGCCGCTCGGCGGCGATGATGATAGAGTGGGCCAGTGCATCTTGAACAAGTCGAGGGGGGTGCCCGAGTGGGGCGGTCGGTAGCAGGAGAGACGGGTGCGGCGGCGGGCCGGCGCGGAACCCGCGCGGTGTCGATGGCGGACGTCGCGCGCTTGGCGGGCGTCTCGCGCCAGACGGTCTCGCGCGTGGTGAACAATCAGGCGTGCGTCGTCGAGGAGACACGCAAGCGCGTCGAGGACGCCATGGATGAGCTCGGCTTCTACCCAAGCTTCGCCGGCAGGTCCCTGCGCGGCGGGAAGTACAGCTGCATAGGCCTGTGCATGTTCGACATCACCCGCGCCGGCAACGTGGCGACTCTCGACGGCATCGTCTCCGCGGCGCGCGATTGCGGCTACGCGGTGACGCTCGTCGAGTTCGACGAGGGAGGGCCGGTGCGCCTTCGCAACGTCGCGCGCCGCCTGGCGGAGCTTCCCGTTGACGGCATGATCTTCAACACCAACCGCGCGGTGGAGGACTTCGACGAGTTCAAGCCCGTGCCCGGCCTGCCCACGATCATCATCTCGATGAAGGAGCATCCTCGTTGCACGACGATAGACTCCGATCAGTACGGCTGCTCGCGCATGGTCGTCGACTATCTGCGGGAGCGCGGCCATGCGCACATCAGGCACCTCGCCGGACCCGAGGGCTCGATCACGGCCGACTTCCGCCTGCGCGGCTGGGCCGACGCCCTCGACGTTGCCGGGCTTGAGCGGCTCGAGCCCCTGCGCGGCGATTGGACGGCGGACAGCGGTTATGAGCTTGGCGTCAAGCTTGCGCAGGACAAGGACATGACAGCGCTGTACGTCGGCAACGACCAGATGGCGATGGGGGCGATGACCGCCCTGAGGACCCATGGGCGTCGGGTGCCCGAGGACGTGAGCGTCGTGGGTGTGGACGACTCCCTGCAAGGCGTGGTGCCGCACAACACGTTGACCACGGTTCGATTTGACCTGCGCGAGCGGGGAAAGAGGACGTTCGACCACTTCTTCGCCCAGATGTCGGGGGAGGAGCGCGTCGAGGCGGTGCGTCTTCCGGGTGCAATAGTCGAGCGCGCCACGGTCGCGGTGAGACCGTAGCGCGCTCGGACTCGCATACCCTGGGGCGATGCTCGGAGTGTTTTGATTCGCCGCGAGCCCAGGGTGAGCGTGTGTGACCGTGCCGGGGCGATAGGACCTTGGCGCCCGCCTAGGCGAGCTTCGCCTCGAGCGAGGCGATTCGCTCATAGGCGTCTATGGTGAAGCGGGTCTGCTTCTCGAGCATCATGGTGGTCATAAGGGTGTCCTGGGCGTGGACCATGATGAAGGTGACGTCCATTTCGCAGCCGCCCGCCTCTTGGGAAAGCAGCCGGGTTTGGACATTGTGGGCGTCGATGAGCGCCTGCTTCGCCGAGGCGTGGAGTTCGCGCGCCCCGGCGATGTCACCGGAGCTGGCCTTCTCGCATGCGGTGAGCAGGTCGGTCTGGGCGTCCCCCGCGTAAGCGATGATTTCAAAACCGATCATCGAGATTTCTTCTTTAGATGCCACGAGGCTCCTCCTTTCTAAATGAGCACGTGCTCATTTTGGTGGATATAAAAGATGCGTAGAGCATCCGGGCACAACGCAGCCTAGCATAGCAACAAAAGTAAACACCTTGCTATACGAATGGAGATGGATAGATGGTATGAATAGGCCGGTAAACGGTTGATAGTGCAAGATTCGAACGAATATCCTCGAAGATTACGTGAGTTTGAAATAGTTCTTGTATGATTGAAAGTGTTTGATTATGTTGAATAATGTGAATAGGACACAATGACGCGCAACGTGAGCGTCATGGGAAAAGGTGGAGGGCGACAGGAGGGTTGTCATCGGTTCTGACGCGGCTGGCATGCCGCTCAAGGAACTCGTCAAGGAGACGCTGATAGAGGACGGCCACGAGGTCGTGGACCTGTCCGAGACCCCTGCCGCGGACTTCGTGGACTCCGCCTGCGCGGTCGCCGCGGACCTGCTTGAGAACGAGGGTTCCCAGGGTCTTTGCTTCGACGAGTACGGCGTGGGCAGCTACCTCGCCGCCACCCGCGTGAAGGGCATGGTTGCCGCCAACATCTCCGACGAGCGCAGCGCCTACATGACCCGCGAGCACAACAACGCCCGCATGGTCTGCATGGGCTCCGGCGTCGTCGGCCCCGAGGTCGCCAAGAAGATCGCCCGTGAGTTCCTGAAGGCCGACTACGCCGCCGGCCGTCATCAGATCCGCGTCGACATGCTCAACAAGATGGCCTAAGGGGGACAAGAAATGACCAAGAAGATCGTCGCCCTCGGCTGCGACCACATCGTCACCGACGAGAAGACCTACCTGCACGACCGCCTCGAGGAGGCCGGCTACGAGGTGCTGGACTGCGGCACGTTCAGCCACACCCGCACCCACTACCCCATCTACGGCAAGGTCGTGGGCGAGGCCGTGGCCTCCGGCGAGGCCGACCTGGGCGTCGTGCTCTGCGGCACCGGCATCGGCATCACCAACTCGGTAAACAAGGTTCCCGGCGCCCGCTGCGCCCTGGTCCGTGACATGACGAGCGCCCTGTACGCCCGCCGCGAGCTCAACGCCAACGTCGTCGGCTTCGGCGGCAAGATCACCGGTGAGTTCCTCATGGCCGATATCATGCTCGCCTTCCTCGAGGCCGAGTACGAGTCCACGCCCGAGCGTGACGCCCTGGTGGCCAAGATCGACGCCGTCAACAAGGCCGACGCCGAGGCTCAGGCCGATCCGCACTTCTTCGATGAGTTCATCGAGAAGTGGGATCGCGGCGGCTATCACGACTAGTGCGGGCTTGCGTCCTGTGGCATGGCACCTCCTCATCAG
>CASEEY010000129.1 GCA_949287055.1 uncultured Collinsella sp. | reverse complement strand
TTCATGGATTCCAACCGCATGAAGGAGCGGCTGGTGCCATTTGAGGAGCTCGAGGTGCAGGCGCACGAGCTGGGGCTGACGGACTTCTACATCTCCCGTATCGACCGGCAGTTCATCGACTCCGACCGGGCGCGCGGCCTGGTCGAGCGCCTGAGCGATTTTGCCACCGACAACCGCCAGAAGCTTTTTGTCAACGAGGGCGAGGGCTACGCGGTCATTCCGGTGGAGGGCTGGGTGTACCCGGCAGGCGTCATCCGCGGCAAGAAGTACCTGATCATCATCGATTGGCATAACCGCTGCGGCGCTATCCGCATCAAGGATCCCGAGCGCTACGCGCAGATCGTCAAGCGCTACAAGGCGGACCTGAGGCAGTTCAGGCGTTGCGGCAAAGACGTCATCCGTGCGTACCGCGAGCGCCGCGGCGAGCTGACTTCGACGGCGTTCTGGAAGCGCTATCTCAAGATGGCGTGATTGCGGCGATGAGGCGGGCCTGTGGCCGGGACGCCTTTGGCGCTTCGGACGGCGACGGAGACGGTACGGATACGGTTTGAAAGACTTGGTATGACACGTGACGTAAAGCTTGCCAATGTTCTTGTGCGCATCGACGGGCATGCCGTCGACCATCCCGAGCTGTACTACCGCGGAGCGGACGGGGCGGCGCGCTACGACGAGGCGCATGGGGCGCTCGAGGTGCGCGCCGCGGTCGACTTCACGACGTATCTCAACGGGTTTTCCGCTGGCAAATGGCGTCGATATACGGGGTTGGAGCGCGTCGTGCTGCGCGCTGTGGTGAGCGGTGTGGGCGAGCTGGCGGTATGCGCCGTCGCCTGCGGGGCCGACGGCGCGCGGACGGTTGAGGTGCGCGCGGTGGATGCGCCGGTCGGCGCGCCGCGCGTGGTTGAGGTCGAGGTAACCTGTGCCGACGAGGACTTCGTCGGCTTTGAGCTGCGGCCCGCAGCGGGGACGTCGCTTTGGCTGCACGAAGCGGCCTGGTACGCTGTGGTCGACCCCGCGCGCGTGAACCCGGTGCGGATCGCCCTGGTCACGACCACGTTTCAAAAGGAAGCCTACATCACCGCGAACATGGAGCTCGTTGAGCGCGCGCTGCGCGCCGAGGGGTCGCCGGCGCTGGACGGTTTCCATATGTTCGTCGTGGACAACGGGCGTACGCTGAACGCCGAGGCGCTGTCCGATGACATGATCACGGTGATTCCCAACGCCAATACCGGCGGCTCGGGCGGTTGCGCGCGCGGTATGCTCGCTGCCACCGCAGATCCGGATGCGTTTACCCACGTCATCGTCATGGATGACGACGTGCGCATCTTGCCGGAGAGCCTCATCCGTACGCATGCCTTGCTGTCGCTTGCGCAGGGAGTGTACCGGCAGGCCTTTTTGAATGGCGCCATGCTGTCGCTTGAGGAGCCGTCGCGGCAGGTCGAGGACGTGTCCTATGTTGCCGAGTCGGGCGTGTACCGACGGGTGAAAGGTGACCTGGACATCTCGAAGCTGGGGGACGTGCTGGTAAACGAGCGGACTTCGGCGGAGGTGCCGCGAGCCTACGGGGCGTGGTGGTACAGCTGCATCCCGGTGTCGGCCATCGCTGCAAACGGCTTGCCCATGCCGTTTTTCATCCGCTGCGACGACGTGGAGTTCGGCATGCGCAACGACCCGATCTACATGACGATGGCGGGCATCTGCGTATGGCACGAGAGCTTTGAGGGGCGTTTCCGCGCATCGGTTGACTGCTACCAGTACGTGCGGAACTTCATGGCCATGATCGCGATGGACGACTGCGCCTCCGAGAGCATGTTTGTCGCACGCTTGCAGCGCACAGTTCGGCAGGATCTGCGCGACCTGGACTACAGCGCTGCCGAGCTGCTGCTCGACGGCTTCGAGGACTATCTCAAGGGTCCCGATTACCTGGCGTCGCTTGACGGGGCAACGCGCTTGGCAGAGCTCGGGGTGCGCAACGAGCGCCTGGTCGCGGTTTCCGAAATGGATTGCGCCACGGTTGAGGCTGCCGGCGTGACGCCCGAGGTGCTCAGCCGCAGGGGGTCTGCGCCGCGTACGGGCGGCCTGCTCGTGAAGCTGTTGCGCACGATGCCTTACGACAAGCACTATCTGCCGGGCTGTTTGCTGGATAGGCGTCCGGGCTATGTGGTCAAGTTTGGGCCGGCGACGATCGAGGGGTCCTCGGTGCGTCGCGAGACGCTCGTTGCGCTCGACCCCACGCGTGCGAAGGGCGCGGTGCGCCATGTGGATCGCGTGCGGTTTCGCGCAATTCGCCAGCGTCAGCGGGCGCTTATGCGCCGTTGGCGCGCAGAGCGCACGTGCGTGCGGCGCGCGTGGCGCGCCGCACGCGATCGCTTCGCGTCGCGTGCGTTTTGGGAGGGCTATCTCGGTCTGCGGTGACGTGCGCCGCGGTTTGCGAGGTGCTTCACGGGGTGTCGCGCGTTCGCAATCGCGATTGTGGTCACGAGAAGGCGATTACTGTCCTCTCGGCACCGCTGCGCGCTGCCGAGAGGGCGGAAAGTATGCGCAGTCTGTACATAGGGGACTGTACTATAACCAACGTGCATGGTATCGAGAGCGTGGCGGTGCGCAGGGAGCATGGACGGGCCGCGCATGGCCCCTTGCGGCGCGCTTCACGGGCCTCGAGCTGACAGTAATCGTCTCTTCATGACCACAATCGCAATCACGAGCGCGCGGGCGCCAGGTTACGCCCCGTCTCGAGCGGTGCTGGCATGATCTGCAGCCGTTCGCGAGCGTCCCTGGGTCCGCGTCGCGCCCACGGCGGCGCGCCCGCGGGCGCGCCGCCGTGCTTTGCGTTCGAGAGCCATCGTGTATCAAACTGTATCAGGCCTGCGCGCCGCGCTCCTTTTCGCGCAGCACGGCGAGTTCCCACTGCTTGCGATCCATCTTGGCGACGGAGTCGAGGATGAGCCCGGTTGCAAACGACAGGCCGCAGAGGAACACAAGCCCCGCCGCCAGAAGCGCCGTCGGCAGACGGGGCACAAGGCCGGTACGCAAAAACTCAAGAATGACCGGCACGCCGGCGATGAGGCCAAGTACCAGGAAGATCAAGGCGACCAGCGTGAAGAACTTCAGCGGGCGGTAGTTTTTAAACAGCGATCCGATGGTCATCATGACTTTGATGCCATCGGGGATGGTGGCAAGCTTCGACTCCGATCCAGCTGGTCGGTCGCGGTAGTCGATGGGCACATCGAGGATGCGCCAGCGCCGGTCGACCGCGTGGATGGACAGCTCGGTTTCGATCTGAAAACCCTCCGAGAGCACGGGGAACGTTTTCACGAAGGTGCGCGAAAACGCACGATATCCCGTCATGACGTCGTCGAACGCATAGCCATAGATCCACTTGATCATGAATCGCACGAGGTTGTTGCCAAAGCCATGGAAGGCGCGCTTGTTCTGCTCGGCATAGGTGCCGTTGGACAGGCGGTCGCCCACGGTCATGTCCGCCTGCCCCTCCAAGATGGGATCGCACAGGGCGCGCGCCGCCTGCGCGGGGTAGGTATCATCGCCGTCTACCATGAGGTAGCAGTCCGCTTCGATGTCGCGAAACATCTGCCGAACGACGTTACCCTTGCCCTGGCGCGACTCGTGAAGCACGATGGCGCCCGCGCCGCGCGCAAGCTCGGCGGTCCCGTCGGTCGAGTTGTTGTCGTATACATATATAGCTGCCTCGGGCAGTTCGTGGGCAAAGTCACGCACGACCTTGGCCACGGTCTGCGCCTCGTTGTAGCAGGGTATGAGCACAGCGATCGAGGTGCGCATCGAGGTCTCGTCCATCAGGCTCCAATCCAGACGACTCGTTTCGTCTACTGGTTCCCTGTTTTAATACGGCGGATTCGACCCTAAGAGATTCACAAGGATATGCTTACGGTTTCATTACAGCGCGCGACGCGCGTCCGTTACAGAGGGCGGCGCACGTAAGGATTGTGCGAGCCGCGAGTCGTGCGATGCATGGCGACATGTCATATGTGGGGCAGCAGGGCGGGCGCATCTCGCACGCGAAGACGAACGGGTCGCCGCATTCTGCATGTGGGGGGCGACCAGGCTGCCACGTTGCGCATGAAACGGAGTTCACGGGCGGCAATGCGGCGCATCCCGATCGTGCCGTCGGCCCGCATTGTCCGTCATAGGCCGGCGTACGGGCCGCCGTGCGCCGGCCGCCCATACGGCGGATGGACAAGCATACCCCGCGTAAGATAGGGCGAGCGACGGCCATGTCCTCCCATCCTCCCTAGAGCGGCGGCTATGTCCTCCCATCCTCCCTCGCGCGCGGCGTCCAATCGTCTATACTGTTTTCGCATGCGCCATTAGCTCAGCTGGATAGAGCAGGGGACTTCTAATCCCAAGGTCGTTGGTTCGAATCCGACATGGCGCACCTTGCAATCAGGCACGGGCGGGCGCTTGCGTCCGCCCGTTTGCTGACCTGCCCGCATCGCACGGAAGGGGTATTGATGCTCAAGCGTCTCGACATCGCAGCCGCCACCGCCTCGCTGGCGCAGCGCGCTCAGCGCGCCATCGCCGACCGCGGGGACGCCCCTGAGGTCGCCGATCCGGTACCCGAGTGCCATGTCGCCACGAATCAGAGCTTGGCAGATCGCGACGGCGCGCTGGATTTCATCGCGCAGCGCGCGGTTGAGCTCGGTTTGGCGCACGACGCCAACGAACTTAAAGAGGCACTTCTTAGGCGCGAGGTCGAGGGCACGACCGGCATGATGGACGGCTTTGCCATTCCTCACGCGAAGGCCGAGACCATCGAGCGCGTCTCGGTGCTGGTCGTAAAGGATGCGGATGGCATCGAGGGCTGGGATACCATGGACGAGCTGCCCGTTCACGTTGCCATAGCCCTGCTCGTTCCTGTGTCCCACGGCGCCGCGGCGCACCTGCGTCTGCTCTCCAAGCTCGCCGATGCCCTCATGGACGAAAGCTTCCGAGCCTCGGTCAAATCATGCGACGATCCCGAGGAAATCGCCTCGCTCGTCACCGCGCGATTCGTCTAATCGCCCGTGGCGTGGCCTTGCGCTCGCCCGTGGCGTGGCCTTGCGCCCACGTTTTTGCCGCTCTCGCCGTTTTGGCCCCCGTTGGCGTCCCGATGCGGTAAACTAGGCACGTACTTTGTCGCGCTGCCGAACCGCACGCCGGCGCGCGTAGAACAACGAAGGAGTCAGATATGGTTTCTGAGAAGGTCACCCTTATCAACCCGCAGGGTCTGCACATGCGTCCGGCCGGCCTGTTCGCCTCCACGATGGGCAAGTTCGCCTGCGACGTCATCGTCCACACCACGGACAAGGACGTCAACGGCAAGAGCCCCATGGCCCTCATGGCTGCCGGCATCCCTTGCGGCACCGAGGTCGAGATCCGCTGCGACGGCGCTGACGAGAACGAGGCCCTCGCTGCCGCCATCGATCTCATCAAGAGCGGCCTGGGCGAGTAACGCCCTCAGAACACAGGACCCCGCCGGCTCGGCGGGGTTTTCCCATTACGGGTAATACGGACGCGGGTGTCGCGGGCTCGCGGCGCCCGCGTTCTTGGCAGGGGGCCCGGTTCGAGCGCCGGGCATGCACGGAGAGGAAGTTCCATGTACGAGGGAGTAAACGCATCTGAGGGCATCGGCATCGGCACTGTTGTTGTCGCCGTTGAGCCCGATCTGACGTTCACGCCGCATACGGTTGAGGACACTGAGGCCGAGAAGGCTCGCTTC
>CASEEY010000128.1:5216-9603 GCA_949287055.1 uncultured Collinsella sp. | reverse complement strand
ATCTTCGCCTACACGCTGCTCGTGTACTACATCACGCTGCCCGCAGCCTCCGCCGTTGTCTGCTCGCTCGCGGGCTGGCGCACAGAGGCTGGAAAAGCACGCCTCCTCGCGCCGCTTGCCGGCGCATTGCTCTACGTTGCCGCCCTGCTGCTTACGTTCAGTCTGTCTTCCGCCCTGGGTCTCGCAAACATAGCGCCCGTCGGTCTCGCGGCTTTCCTCACAGGCCTTGCGCCCGGCATGATCGGTCTTGCCTGCGGGTGGGCGCTGCGGCGACTCCGGGATAGCCGGCGCTGATAGCGACAAGTTTGTACCTGGCACCAACTTGTCACCTGACAGCATCTTGTCGCACCATTTTGCCGCTCAACTGGGACTCTACTGGCGGTCGAGTAAACTAAACCAGCTGTCGGTTGAGTGCGCTGCCCTCCCGTGAAACGATGGGCTCGCCACACACGCCACCGGGAAAGGACCGATCATGACCGCACAGAGCTTCGGCGCCACCATCGCAGCCCTTCGCAAGCAGAAGGGTATGACGCAGCTTGAACTCGCTCACCTGATGGGCGTGACCGACAAGGCCGTCTCGAAGTGGGAACGCGACCTCTCGTTTCCAGACGTCGCCTCGCTGCCCAAGCTGGCAGAGGTGCTCGACACCTCCGTCGACGAGCTGCTTGAAGTAAAGAGTGCCGCACAGAAGGAACCCAAGGCCTCGACCGCGAAGGTCCCCGCCCTCGTCGAGCTCGTGCTCAAAGCCGTCGCGCTCGCCATGGGCGTCGGCGTCACCGCCCTCACCATCATGGATGAAATCGAGCCGCGTCACGCGTTCTGCCTGCTCGGCATCGGCCTTGCCTGCCTGGCGCTCGTTTTGCTGTCCCACACCGACGATTTGAACGGGTGACAAGCTTGCACCCGGTACCAGCTCGTCACGCACGCGACGAACTTGCACCCGGCACCATCTTGTCCCGCACGCGACGAGCTTGTACCCGGCACCATCTTGTCACCATCTTGTCAAAACGTTGACGGATTGTAGATTTCCGCTCCCTACCCTCTTGGAATGACCAGGAAGGGAGCGAATCCATGTCCAGCCCGAACGACTGCACTACCACGATCGGTGGCAACACGCCCCGCAGCAACGCCGAATCCAACGCCGCCGCGCGCAAGAGGCCCATGCTCGCCATCGCCTTCGTCGCAACGGCAGCAATCGCAGCCGCCGTCGTGCTCGGTCCCTCCCTCTGGACGTTTTTCTCCAACGGAGAAGCGGTCCGCACTTGGGTCGACGCACAGGGCGCTCTCGCTCCCGCCGCCATGGCCGCGCTCGTCGTAGCACAGATCGTGATCGCCATCCTGCCCGGCGAGCCGGTCGAACTCGCTGCCGGCTATCTGTTCGGATTCTTCGAGGGCACCGCCATCTGCCTAATCGGGGGCCTTATCGGCACCCTCGGTGTGACCGCGCTCGTCAAGGCGTTCGGCATGCGCGCAGCACGGACGTTCTTCTCGCAGGAAAAGCTCGAGAGCATCTCGTGGCTGCGCGATGCGAAGCGCTTCGAGCTCATCATGTTCATCGTGTTTCTGATTCCCGGCACGCCCAAAGACGTGCTCACCTATGCTGCGGGGCTCACCGCGTGCCCCTGGTGGCGTATCGCGGTCATCGGCACGGTGGGCAGGATTCCCTCGATCGTGACCTCGACGCTTGCCGCCGGTTTCGCATCCGAAGGATCCTGGGTCGCTGCCGGCATCACGCTGCTCGTCACCGGCGTCATCATCGCGGTCGGCGCGGTAGCGTACCGCGTGCTCAGCCAGCGCGTGGCGCGGTGACCCGGCAACGCCCCATCTGCTTTGACAGGATTGCACCTGGCACCACCCTGTCGCCTGGCGCCATCCTGTCACCTGGCGCCATCTTGTCCTCGGGATGAAATCGACGCGGGAAGCTACGAGATGCTCTCCCCCGGAATACGCCCGCCCACGGCTCGCTCGCGTCGCGGCGTGCGGACGCGGAACAGCCCGTGCCGGTTGCAATACGCAAAGATCGCGCCCGACATTCCCATGCGGATGCGCGCGGCGGCCTCCTGCTCCGGATAGAGTTTCACGAGCGTGATGCCGCCCGTGCTCACGTAGGCGATAAAGCTGATGTGATGCTCTTTGGTCATGGGATGGTCGAGTGTGATGTACCACTCGTCCTCGATACGCTCCACCGCAATCGCATGGGCGTCATCCGGCTCCTCCGCCTCGCAGGGCGCCAGCTGCACGCCGCAGCACGAAAACGACCCCTCGCCCAACGCATGGATCACGTTGCCGCACACGGGGCACACGTAGAACTTGGAGCGCATAAGGTTCGCCGCCCGGTTGGCGTTTTGGCGCACATCGCCCGTCAGCAGCTCGGCAACAGAGACGCCGAGTGCGGAGGACAGCGACTCCACAAGCGAGATGTCGGGCAGGCCGCGCCCGGATTCCCATTTTGATATCGCCTTGTCCGTCACGCCGACGGCGTCGGCAAGCGCGCGCTGGGTGAGTCCGCGCTGTTCGCGCAGGGTCTTGATGGCCTCGGCGGTCAGATACGATGCCATGGAGCCTGTCTCCTTCCAGCTGGCGCCTTATGCGCCGCGTCGTTCATTCGTGCCCCAGTATGCCCTGCCGATAGGAAGCGCGCCACCTACGGACCGTAGAGTCGCCCGCACCGTAATTCACTCACGTGCACACGTCATCCGTCCGCCGACCATGCGCACCGGATCGCGCATGCCGCCATCGCCAAGCACGACGTTGGGTACACTTTGCCTCAGACCAGCACGGACGCCCCGTTTATCCCGCGCATTGAGAAAGGCACCCGCTATGAACATACGCATCATCACCGCCGGCGCGCTCGCAGCGACGCTTGCCCTCCCCTTGTCGGGCTGCTTCGGTATATTTGGCGACACGGCGGATAGCCCCGTCGACCCACTCACCAACCTTGTCGAAAACGCCGTGGAGGCCGCCGACCAGCTTCAAGACGTCGAATGGGACAAGCTCAGCCGCGCCGTGGTGCGCGATGCCGCCACGGGCGATGTGGTCGCCGAGGTCACCGACCAGCCAACGATCGAGGCCGCATTCGCGCCGTTCAGCGCGGAAAACGGCCTGACATCCAAACCGGAGAACGCTGAGGAATACCTGATTGAGGTCTGGCAGCCAACGACGGTAAAGCTGGGTGAAGATGCCGCCGATGCCGAAGAGGTCCAAATCCTCGAAGTCATCACCTACCGCGACTCGAATGTGGTGACCCTCACGGTGACGCCCCTCGATCTCACGCTCCATCTCGACACGTCTGCCGGCACCGCTGACGCGCTGCGTGCGCTTGCCGAGTGACAATCCCACGGCAAGAGGAGGCCATCATGCCACGCAAACCCATCGCCCAGCTCTCGTTCACCCAAATCTACCCCCTTCTCGTACAGAAGGCCGAGCGCAAAGGCCGCACGCGCGATGATGTCGATACCATCACCTGCTGGCTCACCGGCTACAGCCGCGACGACCTTGAGCGTCAGCTTGCGCGCGATGTGACCTACGAGACCTTCTTTGCCGAGGCGCCCTGCCTGAATCCCAACCGCACGCTCATCACCGGCAAGATCTGCGGCGTCGATGTCGCGACCATCGAGGATCCCATCGAGCAGAACGCCCGCTATCTCGACAAACTCGTGGACGAACTCGCACGCGGGCGTGCGATGGATAAGATTTTGCGCCAACCCCCGGAGTCATAAGATCGTCAAGGTGACCCGCTGCTCCAACTACCGCAGCGGACAGTGGCCTGGCACCGATGCGTCGCACGGGGGGGCTGAGATGCCCGACGCACCGATTCGAATCAAACGTGAACTCGAGGCGATCGCCGGCCCCGCATACCGGGCGTTCCAAGCTAAGCTTGTGCCCACCGTCGACGGCGCGCGCATCCTCGGCGGGCGTACGCACGCGCTTCGCGCGTATGCCAAAGGGCTCGTCCGCGAGCGCGCAGACGACATTCGCGCTCATCAAGCAGCCCTGCGCGATGCCGCCGCTCTTCGAACGAATGCCCATCGCCCTCGACGCCTGGGCACACAACGAGACGCTCCGAAAGGCGCGCGAGAGCCGTCGCGTCTCCCCTGAGCAGCAGACCTATCTGCAGTCGCTCAAGGTCTAGCAGGCGCGCTACGCCAGAAACGATTCGAGCGCGGCAAGCCCGGTCTCGAACCGCTCGCGATGATGTTGCATGTGATTGCCCGGGCCGATCGAGCACGCCACCTCGCAGCCCCGATCGCGCAAGATGTCGGCGCACTGCTCCATGTTGTCCAGCACGCTGTGCATGATGGGCGCGCCGGCCTTGGGCTCCTTTTTGCCCAACGAGAAGAAGGCGTATTTCCCGGCACCTTCAAACGGGAGCTCGCGCAGATAGTCG
>CASEEY010000128.1:0-5192 GCA_949287055.1 uncultured Collinsella sp. | reverse complement strand
CCACAGCGAACCCGACAGGCACGCGCATGCCGAGAAGATGCGGTCGTGGGTGAACGCGTACAGCGCGAACAGGCCACCGAGCGAATATCCGCAGATCGCACGGTGTGCGGGGCGACGCGCCCCCGTCTGCGCCTCGACGAGCGGCACCACGGTCTCCCGCAGCTCGGCCAAGGTTGCCGCGGCATCGCCGGCGAAACGCGGGGTCCCGCGGCGCAGCGGCGCTGCCTCCCAGGGCGTAAGGGCGGCGCTCCACGTGCGGACGGGCACGCCCACGACCGTCGCCGCGCGACCGGTCGCCATGGCCGCCAAACCGGCGGGATGCTCGGGGGAATCGATAACGTAGATAACCGGCGAGGTGTCACCCGCGCTACCGCGGTAGACCTCGACGCCCGTGATGTCGATGTAGCCCATGCGCTATCCTCTCGCCCGCATCCGCGCAGCTCGCACGGCGTTTGCGGCAAGACTGCCGCCCGCCTTTGCCGCACCGACAAGCCCGCGCCCCGCTGCGACGGCAACCGTGTGGGCAACCTCCGGCGCCTTGCGAGCGGCGACACGCGCCGCCTTTACCGCCTGCTCCTTTGCCGCTGCGCTCATTTTCTCGGCGGTGCTGTCGAGGCGCTCCTCAAGGCGAGTCGCCGCGCGCCCGGAAAAGTTTCGCTGCCCCTTGCTCGCCAACGCGGCGCCGCCCGCAATCGCGGCGATACCCGGACCGGGCAGCACGCACAGGGGAATACCTGCGATGGCAAGCGCTGTACCGGCGGACATCTGTGCGGCGCCTATGACCTTCCTGCCCATCGGAACCGGCACGCCGGCATTTCCTTGGCTGGAGGAGGAACGATCTTTTCTCCGATTCATGGCACATCTCCGCACGGGCAAGCTGGCTGTCGTTGCATCACCTATACCCACGAACAGGCGTGTTCGAGCGGGCGTCGACAAAAACGGGAAAGACGGAACATTCGAGAAACACACCGCGTGGACCCTGACCGGCGGCAACGCGATGGATGCCGACCCCACATTCACATGTCATGGAGAGTCAACCGGCTTCAACGCGTCCTTTCATCGCTCATTTTGCTCGCGCTGGTCACAGCCGAACGATTACTGAAAGCTGGGCTCGGCGCCTCAATTCTATGCAGTCCGATTCGTCAGGGTTGTGGTCTAGTTCGGACAACTCACGAGTATGTATCGAAGAGTGCTGGCACTCAGGCCCTCCGTTTTCCGGCTGCCGAATCTTTTCTGGGCCTCTGGCGCCTTCAACGCGCCGCCCCCGGGGCATCTCGCAGCACCAGCCCCGTCAGCAATCGTCCATTTCGTACCACATCGACCGTACGAAGCGTTTTCTCGACATTCGCACGTGAATAAAACAGGGATAGATTCGCCCGCGCGTGCATATCGCACGAAACGGGTCGACCATCATGCGACGCAGCCGCCACGGCGACCGAGCGGCAGCGCCCTAATCCTCCCGGCGCTTCGCCGCACGGCGCTCGTCGCGCAGGCGGATGCGGTCGAGCGCCGCCTCGGCTGCCGAGAAGCGGCAGCCGCAGTAATTCTGCCGATACATCCCCAACTCGCGCGAGCGGCGCGTGGCCTCGGGATACCAGGGGCGAAAGTCGCGGATGACCGGGGTGAGCCCATACGCCCTCGCCAGACGTTCAAGCACGTCATTGCAGGTTTCGAACAGCTGGTAGGGAGACACCGCGAGCGTCGTGGCGATATGGTCGAACCCCTCCGCCTCGGCTACGCGCACAGCCTCGGCAAGCCTCAGCGCATAGCAGGCGCGGCACCTCCGCTCACGGTGGTGCGCGCCGATAGGCGCCACACCGCGCTCCCACGCCGCGTAGTCCTCTTTCGCCTCGATAAGCGGAATATCGTTGCCTGCACACCAGCGCCGCAGTTCGGTCAAACGCCGATCGTGCTCATCGGCAGGCTGGATGTTCGGATTCGTCCAACAGATCGTGGGCTCGAACCCCTCTTCTGCCAGCAGGCGCATCGGCTCGAGCGAGCACGGCGCACAGCAGGCGTGCAGCAGCAAGCGTGTCATCGAGACCCCCTCTCCATCGGGCCGGCTGGGTCGATTGGGGACGTGTTCCGTCCAACCCATTCTGGGTCGATTGGGGACGTGTTCCTTCCAACCCATTCAGGGTTGGTTGGGGACGTGTTCCTTTCAACCCGTTCAGCAGATTCATCTTGGCAAGCGGGCAAATGGGTTGGAGGGAACACGTCCCCAACCAACCCGCGGCGGGCTTCCTCCCCTTCCGACTCATCGCCCTCGCCGAAAAAGGAGACGCCCCATTCGGTATCCTCGCAGTACGCAATGCGCGCGTCGCGCACAATGGCCCGCACGTACTCCCAATCTCCCGTGCAGCCTGAAAGATGCAGCACGGCCACCAGGTAGAACACGAGCGGCCAGCCGGTTACCACACCGAGTACGAGCAGGAGAACCGTCACGACCACCGTAGGCGCGAGCGCGATTGCAAGGTACTGGCGACGCGTGTACACGATGTCCTTGGCGCAGGCGTACAGCATACCCGCCTTCCAGTTGGCGCCGAACGTCACGCGGGTGCCGGCGGGCGCGAACAGCTTAAAGAAGACAGCATGCACGACCTCGTGCGCAGCAAGGGATACGAAGCAGCCGACGGAGCAGATCGCGAACCACCAAAACGATGGCGGCATGCCCTCGGCGCCCTCCCCGGCAAAGACGGCGCGCAGCTCCATGCCGGGCAGCCCCAACAGCTGCGGAATCCCGGCGGCAAACCACACGATGCCGAGGGCCGCTCCGACCGCGATCACCGCGGCCGATGCGCGCAGCATGCGCCTCTGAAATCCCCTGTCCTCGAAGGTTCGTATGTCGGCGATCTTTCTCATGTGCCCAAGGATAGCATGCGCGGCATCCGTCAACGTCCCGCCCCCGAAGCTCGCGGCATTCCGGCACATCCCTCGAGGTCTCCCCGCCGGCCGTCTCTGTCGTTTTTTACGGGTTGTGACGCAGGGGCGCCACGCTGCGCGCATGTGCGATAATGGGTGCCCGAATACGCAACGACCCCCATCAGGAGCGACAAGGAGCCCTCATGGCACACAAGCTCAGCAAAGATACCCGCCCGTCGTGGCCGCACCGCGCCGTCGTCACCGCCGGCATGCCGTACGGCAACAAGAACCTGCACTTCGGACACGTGGGCGGCGTGTTTGTCCCCGCGGACTTCTTCGCGCGCTTCTTGCGTGACCGCCTGGGCAAGCAGAACGTGATCTTCGTCTCGGGCACCGACTGCTACGGCTCCCCCATCATGGAGGGTCACCGCAAGCTCGTCGAGTCGTGCGGATCGGACTGCACCCTGACCGATTACGTGCAGGCCAACCACGACCTCCAGCAGGCCACCATCGACGGCTTCGAGATGCAGCTCGATCTGTTCGGCGGCTCGGCGCTCCCGCCCGCGGCCCCCATCCACAACCAGACGACCGCCGAGGTCATCGAGCGCCTGAACGAGCAGGGCGCGCTTCACAAGCGCGCGACCAAGCAGTTCTTCGACGTCAAGGCCGGCCAGTTCCTGAACGGCCGCCAGGTCATCGGCCGCTGCCCCATCCAGGGCTGCAAGTCCGAGAAGGCCTATGCCGACGAGTGCGACCTCGGCCATCAGTACGAGCCAGAAGAGCTCATCGCGCCCAAGTCCGCCCTCACCGGCGAGACCCCCGAGCTGCGCCCCGTGGATAACATCTACTTCGACCTGCCGGCCTACCTTGACTTCCTGAAGGACTACACCGCCAAGCTCGAAGCTGACGAGACCGTGCGCCCCGTGGTATCCAAGACCATGGAGGAATGGCTGCTGCCCGCGCAGATCTACATCCAGACCAAGTTCCGCGAGGCCTTTGACGCCATCGAGGACCAGTTGCCCGCCCACACCGTCACCGAGGCTGAGGGCAACAAGAGCTCCTTTACCGTGACGTTCCCCAGCTGGGAGGAGCGCGACGCGGCTCACGAGGTGCTGGGCGCGGGCGGCGTGCGCTTCCGCTCCGGCAAGGCCCTCGTGCCCTTCCGCATCACCGGCAACATCGAGTGGGGCGTGCCCGTGCCCGATGAGTGCGGCTGCTCCGGCCTCACCTGCTGGGTGTGGCCCGAGAGCCTGTGGGCGCCCATCAGCTTCACGCGCACGGTGCTCGCCGAGGCCGAGGCCGCCGGCGCTCCCGAGCGCTACGCCAGCGCCGACTGGCATGACTGGTGGTGCAGCCCCGATGCACACGCCTACCAGTTCATCGGTCAGGACAACATCTACTTCTACGGCATCGCGCAGACCGCCCTGTGGGAGGCCCTCGGCTGCCATATGGAGCAGTCGACGCTCGTGGCCAACTACCACGTGCTCTACATGGGCAAGAAGGCAAGCTCCAGCTCCCAGACCCCTCCGCCGCCCGCCTCGGAGCTCCTGGAGCACTACACCGCCGAGCAGCTGCGCGCGCACTTCCTGTCGCTCGGTCTGGGCGAAAAGCCGGTAAGCTTCTCCCCGAAGGCCTACGATACGCGCGAGACCGGCAAGAACGCCGACGGCACGCCGCTGCTCGCCCGCGACGACAAGCGCGTCATCGACCCGGTCCTGAAGGAGGGCGCGCTGCTCACCGGCGTGTTCAACCGTCTGGCGCGCTCCTGCTTCTACGGCGTGGCGCCCAAGGAGGGCGACGAGGCGGCATACCGCAGCGGCTGCATCCCCGCAGGAGCTCCCGATGCCGACGTGATCGACGCCTCCGAGCAGGCGATCCTCGCCTTCGAGCAGGCCATGCACACCTTTGAGTTCCACCATGCGCTCGGCGTGTGCGACGCCTACCTGCGCGCCGCCAACAAGCGCTGGAGCGATGCGAGCAAGGCCGCCAAGAACGCCGAGGACGACGCCGCGATGGCGCAGGCGCTCGTCAACGCCTTCCACGAGCTGCGCGTGGCGACCGTCCTCATGCACGGCATCGTGCCTGCGGGCTGCGAGCTCATCTGCGAGCACTTCGATATCGAGTCGGACGTCTTCTTCTCGTGGGAGCACATCTTCGACACCTGCGATGTGCTGGTGGAAAGCCTGGGCGAGCAGCCCGGCACGCATGCGATCAAACCGCTGCCGCCGCGCTTCGATTTCTTCCGCAAGCACCCGAGCCAAGAGTAGGCTTTCGAGCTGTCCGCCCCCTCTCCGGCCGGCATCCGCCGCGAAGCGATCGTCGCGCAAGCT
>CASEEY010000127.1 GCA_949287055.1 uncultured Collinsella sp. | reverse complement strand
GTGCGGGGTCTCGTCATGTAATCGCAGTGCGTAAAAGGTCCGCACAGCGGTGCGAGACGCGCCGCGGAGCGATGCGCGGTGAGGGCCATTAGCACGAGCATATGAAGGAATTGTGGTCGTCAACCCCATATTGACGCCAGAGGGGCTCGCACAAGCCGTAAAATCGCACTCCAGCGCTATCCCGCAGTGCAGCGATTGCTGCAGAAATACCACTTTTACCTGCGGATTATGTGCGAGTCTTGAATGATTTCAAAATGGTTACCGATGAGCCTTGAAACCGCCCGGTGGACCCTCTAGACTTGCCCTCGGCAAATCGGTGAACGGACGATTACCCGCAACGAACGGTCCGTTCATTTCCATAGGATGTCGAAGGAAAGGAAGAACTATGGCCGCCATCAATCTGCTCCAGTCCACCGCCAAGGCTATCGCGAACCTCTTCTCCAACGAGCTCGAGGCCGCCGTGCCCGGCATCAGCAACGGTGCTTACCTTGACCGCGCCGCTCACGTGACCCCGAAGGCCTCCTCCGCCTACGGCCGTCTCGCCGCCTAGTTCATCTGTGACATACCGCACCACGGTGCGCTGAAGCCCGCAGGCCGCCAAGGTGACCTGCGGGCTTTTTCTTGATGGGGTCGAAAACACAGCAAAGAACGGTAAGGGGGCAGCTGGCCGCCATCCCCTTTACCGCATCCGATGTCTATCCATCCCCTACCGCGCGCTACGCGGCGTGCCGAGCACGGACCGCATCGCGCAGGATGCCCTTGCCCATCAGGTAGGTCACGCAGAAGTAACCGCCGTAGGCAATCAGGAAGATCAGGGTCACGAGCCCCACGGTGCCACCGATGGTGAGCCCGCCGAACAGCGCCACGAGTTTGACGATCACCGACAGCGCGCAGATTGAGTGCGCGATGCCCATCGCAAGCGGCAGCACGAAGAAGACCGTCTGCTGGGCAAGCACCGAGTGTGCGATCTGCGCGCGATCGCAGCCCAGCTCGGATAGGATCCGGTAGTTGGCGCTTGCATCAGCCACGCCCGAGAGCTGCTGGATCGTCAGGATCGCCGCGCAGGCCACCACGAGCACGAAGCCGATGTAGATAGCCAGGTAGCTGATCAGGCCGTTCATGGAGTCGGTGCTTTCGTACGTAGTCGTCCGGGTCGCCTCGACGCCCCAGCCTCCCACGATCGCATCGGAGCCGTCGGCGACCACATCGCCGTAGCGGCGCGGCGTGTCGATATAGGTGTCCGCCTGCTGGCTGTCGATATCATCCGCATAGTTCACAAGCAGATAACTCGTGTACGGCGGCAAAGCCAACGCGTCGACGAGCGCATCGGGCAGCACGATGGTGCCGGAGTTCATGCCCATCATCGAGTTCACGAACACGCTCGCATCCTCATTCACACTGTCTTGGACCGGATGCAGGATGTGACCGCCCATGTTGAGCTCGACGCCCTCACTCAGAACAGCGTTGTAGATAACGTTGACGGTCTCTCCCATGTCGGACAGCAGCGTGTAGCCGTCATCCCCCAAATCCAGCTGCTCCATACCGCGGAACGCCAGGTAGTCGTTGTAGTTGCTCTCGCGCACGACCTGCAGGCCGAGCGATTCGACATCGGAGGACTCGGTACCCGCGGGCAGCGGCATGTTGACCGCATCGCACAGATCCTGCAGCGTGACCAGCGGGCGCGCCGCGCCGCGCGGCGTGGAATCATAGGCATCGACCTGTACGTAGGAGCCCGTAATAGACGAGAGGTCAAAGGGTTCGGGTTCGGCTTCGGGGGTGTCGGGATTGAGCGTCTGGTGCGACGCGAGCTCCATGACATCCACCGGCTCATCGGCCGCCGCAAACGTCACGCCGCCTTCTCCCCCGGTAATGGTCGGATCGGCGTTCCATTCGTCCACAAGCTGCTGGCTGTAGTACACAACCGACGTCGTGTAATCCACCGGCGTGCCGCGCTCGACGGAGTTGTTCATGGTGTCGGCGAGCGACATGCCCGTCGTCACCGACGTGATGGCCAAAAAGAGGATCATCGCGATGACGGCCATGGACAGGCTCACCGTATTGACCTTGGCGGCAAGCTGACGCAGCGTCACCATGTTGAGGCCGCGCCAATACAGGCCGCGCACGCCCTGCAGCGCTTTGAGCAGAAAGCCCGACAGGCCGTAGAAGAACAGGATCGTACCGACCACCACGATGAGGGTGGTGATACCGAACGTCTGCATGCCCTCGGGCGCTCCGTCGTAGGGCAGGCCGTCGTGCAGCAGTCGCACGTATGCGGCGACGATGGCGGCAAGACCCACGAGGAAGATGGCAGCCGAGACCCAAGGGTTGCGCGTCTTGATCGTCTCGTTGGTGCGGCCGGCGCTCATGAGGTCGATAATCCGCGCGCGCCTGACCACGCGCAGGTTAAACACGAGCGTCACGAAAAAGATGGCGACCAGGCAGCCCACCGTCATGGCAAGGGCGCTCGGAGAGACGAAGAAGCGGAAGTTAGCGATCTGCGTCTTGAAGACCGATGCGGTGAAGAACACCATGAGCTGCGAGAGCGCAAGACCCATGATAAGGCCAAGCACGAGGGCCGCGACGGACACGAACACGGTCTCGAGCGTCATGACGCGCGCCACCTGCCCGCGGCTCATACCGAGCACCTGGTAGAGGCCGAACTCCTTTTTGCGGCGCTTCATGATGAAGTTGTTGGCGTAGACCATGAGAAAGCCCATGACGATAGCCAAGAACACGGTGAGGCCGCTGATGATGCCGCCGAGCGTCTCGCCCATCCCGGCGTTTTGCTCGCTCACCCCGGCGATATCGACCTGAAACGAGATGGTGTTGAACGCGTAGAACACCGTGACGGCAAGCGTGAGCGTCAGCAGGTAGACGAGGTAGTCGCGACCCGCACGGCGCACGTTGCCCCATGCGAGCTTACAGAGCATCGGAACCCTCACCGCCCATCATCGCGACGACTTCCATGATGCTGTTGAAGAACTCCTGGCGCGGCGTGCCTCCGCGACGCAGCTCGGTGAAGATGCGGCCGTCGCGAATGAACAGCACGCGGTTGGTGTAGCTCGCGGCGAAACTGTCGTGCGTCACCATGAGGACCGTCGCCTGGTAGGTGCGGTTCATGGTCTCGAGGCACTCGAGCAGAAGGCGCGCGTTCTTGGAATCCAGCGCGCCGGTCGGCTCGTCGGCCATGATGACCGCCGGGTTGGTGACCAGGGCGCGCGCGGCGGCCACGCGCTGCTGCTGGCCACCCGACATCTGATAGGGATACTTGTCGAGCACCTCGGTGATGGCCAGGCGCGACGCCACGGCTTCGACGCGCACGAGCGTCTCGCGCGCGGGCACGCGGCTGATGGTGAGCGGCAAGGCGATGTTCTCGCGCGCCGTCAGCGTATCGAGCAGGTTGGAATCCTGAAAGATGAAACCGAGCTGCTCGCGCCGGAAGCGCGTGAGCTTCGCGGGCTTCATGCCCGTCACATCGATACCGTTGATGTTCACCGAGCCGCTCGTCACCGCGTCGATGGTGGATACGCAGTTGAGCAGCGTCGACTTGCCCGATCCCGAGGCGCCCATGATGCCGACGAACTCGCCGCGCATCACCGAAAACGAAACGTCGGCCAAGGCTCGCGTCACGTTGTTGCGTGAGCCGTAGACCTTCTCGACGTGACGCACATCCAGCACCGGCCCGGCGGCCTGCGACGCTGCGAACTGACGGACAGACGCAGAAGTGCCTTTCAGCGACGACGGCAGGGTCATCTGGACGCGCGCGTTCGCGCCGCCGTCCCGGGTATCGATCGTATGCATTCCCATGCTCACATTCCTCTCCTCATAGCAAAACGGGACCCATGGCAAGGGGGCACAGCCACACTGCCAGGGGCGTCGCCGATCAGCGCGTATGGGCCCACAGCAGCCAGATCATGACGACAGAAAGCACCGCCATGACCAGCAGCCACAGGACCATCTCGATCGCGCCCATTCCGATACCCTGCGGATCGTCTTGAATATCATACGGGTTGCGACGCTGGTTCCTGATGTCTGTTGTCTGCATGACAACCACCTCCTGACGCTATAGTCCCGCAGGCGCCTTTGGGCATCCATCGATTTGGCTTACATCTGGATTGCGCTTTTGTAAGGTTGGTTAAGGCAGGCTTAAGGCCACGGGCACGGCAGCGTTCTGTCGCTCGGCGCGCGGCGTCACGTGTACAATGGTGGCCATGAAAACGGTACATGTAGCAGCAGGAATCATACGCAAAGGCGGCGAGGGCGACGAGGTTCTAGCCGTTCAGCGCGGCTATGGCGATATGAAGGGGCTCTGGGAGTTTCCGGGCGGCAAGGTCGAGCGCGGCGAGACACCCGAGGACGCCTGCATACGCGAGCTCGAAGAGGAGCTGCAGGTGCGCGTGACGGACCTGCGTGACTTCTATACGGTCGAATACGATTACGAGGACTTCCATCTGTCGATGGAGTGCTTCTTCTGCCGTATCGACACCGAAGCGGGCGCCGCGGAGCCGCAACGCAGCGATCGACAGCTGGACATTCGCTGGATCAGCCGTCGTACGCTCGCCAGCGTCGAGTGGATGCCCGCCGATAAAGGTTTGGTCGAGGCGCTTGCACTCGGCGCGGCTCGGCCCGGCGATATTGAGACGGTTGACCCGACCGCTCAGGACAGCCCCGACGCGGACGATGAACCGTCTGCGGACACTCGGCCGCGGAAGCGCAAGAAGGCGCGCGCGGCAAAGAAAAAGCGCTCGCTGCTCGACGGCATCGACACCAGCGACCTGACCGCCGCCGAGACCGAGCTGGTGCGGCGCCGAGCAGCCATCAAGAAGTCCATGCAAGGCAACAAGCGCGCGAACACCAAGCCCGAGATGCTCGTGCGGCAGCGCCTGCGCGCGGCAGGGCTCACCGGCTATCGTCTGCAGTGGAAGAAGGCGCCCGGGCGACCGGACATCGCGTTTCCGGGCAGGCACATCGCGATCTTCGTCAACGGATGCTTCTGGCATCGTTGCCCTCACTGCCATCCCAGCGTGCCCAAGCGCAACACCGAGTTTTGGGAAGCCAAGTTCCGCCGCAACGTGGAACGTGACGCAAAGGCCCGTGCCGAGCTTGCCGAACTCGGATGGACCGCCATCACCATCTGGGAGTGCGAGCTCAAGCGCGATCGCATCGATGAAACCATGGATCGCGTCATCGAGCAGATCCGCTCTGTGTAGCGGTATGA
>CASEEY010000126.1 GCA_949287055.1 uncultured Collinsella sp. | reverse complement strand
GGCGAGTAGACTGGTGGGAGCAATTCTTACGAGAGGACGTCTTCCATGCCCGACACTCCCGCCGCCGACACCCGCCGCGTCTTTGCCGTCATCGACGGTAACTCGCTCATGCACCGTGCGTTCCACGCCGTGCCGCCCACCATGAACGCGCCGGACGGCCGGCCCACGAACGCCATCTTCGGCTTCCTCAACATGTTCCTCAAGATGATCGACGCCTTCCATCCGGACGGCGTCGCCGTGGCGTTCGATCGCGGCAAGCCGCGCGTGCGCATGGAGATGCTGCCGCAGTACAAAGCCCAGCGCCCGCCCATGGATCCCGACCTGCGCGAGCAGTTCCCCATGATCAAGAAGCTGCTCGGCGAGCTGTCCGTGCCCATCCTCGAGGCCGAGGGCTGGGAGGGTGACGACATCCTGGGCACGCTCGCGCGCACGGGCGAGGCCGCCGGCTGTGACATGTACCTCATCACCGGCGACCGCGACATGTACCAGCTGTCCACCGAGCACGTCAAGATCGTGGGCACCAAGAAGGGCCTGTCCGACGTGCAGATCATGACGCCCGAGACGGTCGAGGACCTCTACCACGGCATCACGCCCGAGCTCGTGCCCGACTTCTACGGCCTGAAGGGCGACACCTCCGACAACATCCCCGGCGTGCCCGGCATCGGTCCCAAGAAGGCCAGCGCCCTCATCGCCCAGTACGGCTCGCTCGACGAGGTCATCGCGCACGCCGACGAGGTCAAGGGCAAGATGGGCGAGAACCTGCGCGCCCATATCGACGACGCGCTGGTCTCGCGCCGCGTGGCGACCATCCAGACGAACGCCCCGGTCGAGCTCGACTTCGAGCACACGGCGTTTCCGGCCTACGACGCGGCCGCGGTGTCGGCGGCCTTGGGCGAGCTCGGCATCAACGCCATGCAGAACCGCTTCCTCGCGCTGATCGGCGACGACGGCGCTGCAGCGTCTGCGACGGCAGACTGCATCGAGCTGCCCGAAGCCGTCTATGCGCGCGCTGCATCCGGCGAGGGTGTGACCCAGGCTGCGGCACAGCTCTCCGCCGCGCTCGAGGCGGGGGAGTGGGTTGCCGCGGTGCTCGATGACGACCGCGAGGACGGGGCGCTGTTCGGTCTGACCCACACGCTGTGGGTGGCGCTGCCCGATTCGCTGCTCGCCTTCGAGGAGCCCGACGGCGGCGTCGCCGGCGCGCTGCCCGCATCCGACGGCTTCGATTTCTCTCACGGCCTCATCGCCGGGGTGCTCGGCCGCCTGTTTGCCGCGGGCAAGGTGGTCTCGCCCGACGTGAAGGCCCTTATCCACGAGCTTGTGCCCGCCGACTCCGCCGTGCCCGCCCTCATGGACGCGCTCGACGTCGACCCGGCACGCATCTTTGACACGGTGGTTGCGGCCTACCTGCTCGACTCGGCGCGCTCGTCGTTTGACGACGGCTACATCGCCGACACCTACCTGCATGCTCCGCTGCCTGCTGCCGCGGGGGAGGACGGGGCTGCACCCGATGCGCTGCCGGCTGCCGCCCGCTCGGCCGCCCTTGCCCTGTCGGCCCTCGAGCCGCTCGCGACGGCGCTCGACGCGAACGGCGCCGTCGGCGTGTTCACCCAGATCGAGATGCCGCTCGTGCCCGTCCTCGTGGACATGGAGCGCGCCGGCATGCTCGTGGACCCCGCGCGCCTGGCGGCCATGTCCGACAAGCTCTCCGGTCAGATCGACGAGCTCGCCGGCCGCATTCGCGCGCTCGCCGGCGACGAGACCTTCAACATCGGCAGCCCCATGCAGCTGTCGCACGTGCTGTTCGACGTGATGGGCCTGCCCACCAAGGGTCTCAAGAAAACCCAGCGCGGCTATTACTCCACCAACGCCAAGGTGCTCGAGGACCTTGCGCGCGACCACGAGGTGGTCCGCCTCATCCTGGAGTGGCGCGAGAAGAGCAAGATCAAGTCCACGTACCTGGACACGCTGGGCCCTCTTGCCGGGCAGTACGGCGACCGCCGCGTGCACACCACCTACAACCAGACCATCACCGCTACCGGACGCCTGTCCTCGTCCAACCCCAACCTGCAGAACATCCCGACCCGCTCCGAACTGGGCCATACGGTGAAGACGGCGTTCTCGGCAGGCGAGGGCAAGGTGTTCCTGGCGGTCGACTACTCCCAGATCGAGCTGCGGCTGCTCGCGCACCTCTCGGCCGACGAGCATCTGGTGGCCGCGTTCAACGAGGGCGAGGACTTCCACGCCGAGACCGCCGCGCGCGTGTTCGGCGTGCCCGTGTCCGAGGTCACGCGCGAGCTGCGCAGCCGCGCCAAGGCCGTCAACTTCGGCATCGTGTACGGCCAGCAGGCCTACGGTCTGTCCCAGTCGCTGGATATCCCCATGGCCGAGGCGCGCGAGATGATCGAGGCGTACTTCCGGGCATATCCGGGCGTGCGCACCTATCTGGACCGTACGGTCGCAGAGGCGAAAGCCCGCGGCTATGCGGAGACGATGTTCGGCAGGCGCCGCCCCATTCCCGAGTTCAAGATGCGCAACCCCGCGCAGCGCGCGTTTGGCGAGCGCACCGCCATGAACCATCCCATGCAGGGTAGCGCCGCCGACATCATCAAGATCGCCATGGCCCGTGTGGCACGCCGTCTGCGCGACGAGGGCTTTGCCGCGCGCATGATCCTGCAGGTGCACGACGAGCTGGACTTCGAGTGCCCCGAGGACGAGGTGGAGCGCCTGACCGCCATGGTCCGCGAGGAGATGGAGGGCGTGGTCTCGCTGCGCGTTCCGCTGATCGCCGAGGCCTCCACGGGCGTCACCTGGGCGGACGCCAAGTAGCCCATCCGGGTGCCACCGGCTATACCTACGAAGAAGCGAGGCGGACGGCTGCGGCCGTCCGCCAGATGACGAAGGAGAACACACGTGATCCAGGGTTTTGCAAGCGACGCCGAGCTGCCGCGCGTCAAGCTCGTCGCGGCGGACATGGACTGCACGCTGCTCGCCGATGACGGCAGCATGCCGCCGCATATGCTCGAGCGCATCTGCGCGCTCGACGAGGCGGGCATCACGTTTTGCGCGGCGAGCGGACGGCCCCTCTACACGCTGATGGATATGTTCAGCGAGGTCGCCGACCGCATGGCCCTGCTGTCCGACAACGGCGCCGCCATCTGCTGCCGCGGCGAGCTGATCTACAAGGACCTCATCGACGTGCCGACGTACCACGAGCTCATCGACTACACGCTTGCGGACGGGCGCGGCTGCCCGGTGGTCTGTGGCATCGAGGCGGGCTACCTGCGCCGCTGCGACGAGGTGTACGACGACTTCTTCCGGCGCTTCTTCACCAAGATCGTCTACCTTGACTCCCTTGACGACCTCGATGCCGACGTGAACAAGTACACGGTCTACTTCCCGGACCGCACGGCCGAGGAGGTCTTCGCGAGCACCTATGACGCCGCGTGGTCCGACCGCTTCTCGGTGACCAACGCCGGCAAGGAGTGGATCGACTTCATGAACAAGGGCGTCGACAAGGGTACCGGTATCGAGCGCCTGTGCGAGCACCTGGGCGTGGCGCCTGCCGATGCCGCCGCGTTCGGCGACACCTACAACGACATCCCCATGCTCAAGGCTGTCGGACACAGCTACACCGTCGCCAACGCCGAGGACCACATGCACGCCCACGCGCGCTTCCTGGCGCCGTCCAACAACGACCGCGGCGTGGCCCAGGTGATCGATCGACTGCTCGAGCTCGTCTCGTAGGCGCGGAGCGAGGATTGGGGCGCGGAGGGCCGTCTGGTTCGCCCCGGAATCGCTTTTCGCGTTTACGGTTCGGTTTTGCGAGGGCTATCCGAGTAGAAGAGCGGTTTGTTGCAGAAAAGCCGCAGGTAACAAGGTTGCTGTTTTTCGGTCTACTCGACGGATGCCGCCAAAACCGAACCGTAAACGCGTTGTGACGTGGAAGCGTGAAATGAGGCCTGACGTTTTTCACACGTGGAGAGGAGGGACATCACATGCTTGCCTCCGTATTGCGCGGCCTGCCGCATGGAACGCTTTCGCTCGCGGCGGTCCGCCTCATGCTCTACCTGGGCGTCCAGGCGGCGTACTTCATCGGGATCATCGGCACGCTGACCTACCAGCTCCAGGCGAGCACCGCCGCCATCGCGACGGCGGTCGGCCTGTTCAACCTGTTCATCATCATCGGCAACGCTGCAGGCGGCTCCGTGCTCGACCTGTATGGGCCGCGCGTGCACACCGCGGTGACGCTCGGTGTGGCCGCGGTGTCGAGCATCCTGTTCCAGCTCGTCGCCTGCACGGTGACAAGCGTGCTCGCCATGAGCGCGGGGTTCGGCTTTGCCACCGGTCTGGGGTTTGCATATCTCAGCGCGTATCCCGCCTACCTGAGCGATGACGCCGAAGTGCTCAAGCGCGTGAACGCGCTGCTCTCGGTCGTGTCGAATACCGCGGTGATGGTGGGACCGGCGGTGGGCGGCATCATTGCCGCCGTGCTGCCGTCGCAGCGCGTGTTCGTGTTCGCCGGCGCCCTGGCGGTGGCGGCGGGGCTTCCCGCGGCCCGCCTGCTGAAGCGTGCGGAGCACGCGCGCCGTCGTCGCGGTGTCGCCTGCGACGGCGCGAACGGCACATCTGCCGCACCGCCCGACGACGAGACGGGCGGCACCTTTGCCGACTCCGCGCGCACGGTGTTCGCCGTGCCGTCGCTTGCCTTGCTGTTTTGGGTCGGCGTGCTCGCGTATGCGGGCTACGGGGCGTTCGACCCGCTCGAGTCGCTGTACTACCGCGACGTCCTGCACGTCGAGATCTCGTGGATGGGATGGCTGTCGAGTGCCGCCGGCGTGGGGAGCGTCATCGGCGCCGCCCTCGCCATGCGCGTGCCGCACCGTCACGTCAACGTGCGGACCCTTATGGTGCTGATCGCCCTCGAAGGGGCGGCTTGCATCCTGTATGTGGGAACGCCTTACGTCGCGTGCGCGCTGGCCGGTCAGCTGCTGCTCGGGGCCGCGTTCGGTGCGATCACGCCGCTGCAGAACACCCTCGTGCAGATCCATGCGCCGCTGAAGCTGCTGGGGCGCGTGAACTCGGTCATGAACGCGGGCTTTAACGGCGCGGGCGTCGTGCCGCTGCTTGCGGCGCCTGTGCTCGCCGAGCTGTTCGGCGTGCAGGGAGTGCTCGTGGGGGCGAGCTGCATGGTGCTGCTCGTGCCAATTGCGTGCATGGTGGGCATGCGGACCAAGAT
>CASEEY010000125.1 GCA_949287055.1 uncultured Collinsella sp. | reverse complement strand
TGATACGCTCGAGCGCGCCATGCGCGAGGGGTGGGACGTGTCTTGAGTACGCACCCTTCCCCAAGGTGATACGCTTGTCTCCACGCTCTTCGGTGAGCTGAGTGAGTCTTGAGTACGCACCCTTCCCCAAGGTGATACGCTTGCAAACGCGACGGGCAACCACTCGCCGCCGTCTTGAGTACGCACCCTTCCCCAAGGTGATACGCTTGATGCCGCCGTCGCCCGACACGGTACCGCGTCTTGAGTACGCACCCTTCCCCAAGGTGATACGCTCACGGCGGAGCTGCTCGGAATCCCGCGCAAGTCTTGAGTACGCACCCTTCCCCAAGGTGATACGCTATGTATCGAAAGAAAGCCCCGTTTATCTGGGGCTTTCTTTCGTAACAGCACGATTAAAGTCAACAAGATCGGTTCATTTGGACAGGCGGACGCTCAGTTTTTTTCGCGCCGAATACGCAAGTTCCTTGCATCGATAGGTCCTTAGTATTGTGTGTATTCTGTGGTCGTCCACGTCTCACTTCTAGGAAGCTACTCATGGGTCTGCATTCCCCATAAACGCATGCAGCGCAAACCTCAACGTCCGCCAAACCCAACTGACTTCATATAAAGCCTATCCAAGCACTAGGAATCCCGTGCTACCATACCCTGCGGTAACTATCCGCGTCGATACGGGGAGGCCCATTTTGGAGCGTCCAAACGCATGGAACAAGTACGGTGAGTCCGACATCGCCGAGCTCGAGCAGCTCTGCAGCGACTACCGTACCTTCATCAGCGAAAACAAGACCGAGCGCGAGTGCGTGTCGGCAAGCATCAAGCTCGCCGAGGCCGCCGGCTACAAGAACCTCGACGACGTCGTGGCGCAGGGCGGCACCCTCGCCGCGGGCGACAAGGTCTACGCTGTCTGCCACAACAAGACCATCATGCTCGTCAACCTGGGCTCCGCCCCGATCGAGCAGGGCGTGAACATCCTTGGCGCCCACATCGACTCCCCGCGTCTGGACATCAAGCAGAACCCCCTGTACGAGGCCGGCGACATGGCCTACCTCGACACGCACTACTACGGCGGCGTCAAGGCCTACCACTGGGTCGCCACGCCGCTCGCCATCCACGGCGTCGTGTGCAAGAAGGACGGCACCACCGTCCAGATCTGCATCGGCGAGGACGCCTCCGACCCCGTGTTCTGCATCTCCGACCTGCTTATCCACCTGTCCGCCGATCAGATGAAGAAACCTGCCGCCGAGGCCGTCGATCACGAGAACCTCGACCTCATCGCCGGTGGCCGTCCCGTCGTCATCGCCGGTGACGAGGCGCCCAAGGAGCCTGTCAAGCAGATGCTCGTCGACCTGATGCGCGACAAGTACGACCTTGCCGAGGAGGACTTCCTCTCTGCCGAGCTCGAGGTCGTGCCGGCCGGCCCCGCCCGCGAGATGGGCCTCGACCGCTCCATGATCTTGGGCTACGGCCAGGACGACCGCGTGTGCGCCTACACGTCGCTCGCCGCCCAGCTTGCCGTGCCCTCCGTGAAGCGCACCTCCGTCACGCTGCTCGTGGACAAGGAGGAGATCGGCTCGGTGGGCGCCTCCGGCATGACGAGCCGCTTCTTCGAGAACGCCATGGCCGAGATCATGGAGCTCGCCGGCGAGGGCGGTGAGCTGCGCCTGCGCCGCGCGCTCGCCAACTCGCGCATGCTGTCCTCCGACGTGTCGGCTGGCTTCGATACGCTCTACGCCGACCGCTTCGAGAAGAAGAACGCCGCCATCATGGGTCACGGCCTGTGCTTCAACAAATACACGGGTAGCCGCGGCAAGTCCGGCTCCAACGACGCCGACGCCGAGTACATGGCGCTCGTCCGCGACATCATGGACGAGGCCTGCGTGGACTTCCAGACCTGCGAGCTCGGCCGCATCGGCGCGGGCGGCGGCGGCACGATTGCCTACATCCTCGCCGAGTACGGCATGGACGTAATCGACTCCGGCGTGGCCGTGCTGTCCATGCACGCCCTATGGGAGGTCACCAACAAGGCCGACGTGTACGAGGCCTACAAGGGCTACAAGGCGTTCATCGAGCGCGCGTAGGCATCGCAGGCGTGAAACGCTAACCGCGTGCATGGCGGGGGGCGGGCCGCAGCGGCTCCGCCCCCTGCTCTTACACAAGCTCCCCCATATACGACTCGATATCCGCCGCTATCTGCGGCATCCACCACTCCAGGTAGCCGCGTCTTATAGGGTGGATCCCGTCGAGCGTATACTCCGCAAGCGTCTGCTCTCCTATCGCGCCGACCGGGAGCTCGTGGTAGAGGTTGATGATCCCGATTCCCCATTTCTCTTGCAGGGCAGGCGCTATCGAGCCAGCTTCTTCAGATACGAGCGCATGCGGCGCGCCTTCGCGCATGCCTCGATAAGCGACGCCAGGTTCCTGCTCTTGACCAGCAGGTGCTCGAGCTCCCGCAGCTCATCCACCTCATCGTCCTCCGCCATAATCGCCACCGCACGGCGTGCGTTGCGCGCAACGTACGCCTCGTACCGCTCGCGCTTCTCGCGAGGAAGGTCAATCGGATACGCCAAGCGGTTAATCGCCGTCTTGAGCTTCGCGCGCTGATTGGGCAAGCGGTCGAACATTCCGTCCACGCGTGAAAACGCAAAGCTCGCACCACGACCCCACGAAGAAGCGAACATAGAGGCTATTCCCAGATAGTGCTCCCTGACTCCCCCGGTAGTCTTCCATCCCGATGACTTGTCCTCCATCTGGCAAAAAGGCATATAGACCCGAAATAACACCTCATCGGAATCGGCAGAGCGAACTATCACTTCGAAGTCTGCCATCTTCGCTTTACTGATTCCAAGCGTACAATAGCTCCCCGGCTTCAACCCCAGCCAACCGATGGACGAATTGGGTATCCCATCATATAAGTCAAATATCTCATCTGCCGGACGTGCCTCGGGAGAAATGGTGTCGTAAACCGTCACACGTTTTGCCCCGTAAAAAGCACCGGGACCCACGTATTCGACCGAAGGTGGCACGACGACGTCCTCGACCTGCACCCCCTCAAACGCACGAGCATCAATAAAACGCAGAGAATCAGGCAGTATAATCCGTTTGCAGCGCAGGTCGCGAACGCCGAACGTCACCAGATCATCCCTGCTGAGGCCTCCGATACCAAGCCACTTCGGAACATCGGGGAGCCATTCCGCCATGGTCATTCGTTCGCTGCCAAACGCACGCTCAGAAATGGCAACAACGCCATCGGGAACGATGATTTCAAACCCACCACGACAGGGATGGATGTACTGCGAGCCGTCAATCACGCGCTTCGGCGAGATGGGGACCTCATAGCGCCGATATAAATCAAGCAGCTCTTCATCGCGTGCATCGACAGCCGCGGAAACATCAGCATCCTCGCCATAGCCCTCTTTGAGAAACGTTTCGATGAGCTCGGCATCAAGAGTATCGCAGATGCCCCACATACCCGGGGCCGCATAATCGATTGACTCCTTGCGACAGTAGCTTGGCCCTGCGGTCCCAGCCGGGAGATTGTATATCTCGGTGCGAGCACCTCGCCCATCCCATATGGCGTAATAGCTCTGTGAGGGAATATATTCCTCCGTCGGCACAAGGTGCATGCGAAGGGCTGAAGGAGAGAAGCTGACGCCGAGCGGGATGTGCCGGCGGGCAGCTTGGATGAGCTCGGCGCGACGCGCTTCGGGCAGACGGACGGGCAGGCCGCGGCGGTCCTCAGCGGGAACATATTCTTTGCCAATCCGAGCTGAATGCTCCTCCATCAAACTCTCAAAGGACAGATTGTCCCGCCAGCTGTCGTATGTACGAACGGTATAAAGATCCAGCGCCTCGATGTAGTCCATGGGCTTGCCTCCGATCGCATCCACCAAAACCAGCCGGTATTACTTTGGGCCTGCCAAAATAAGTTTCTGCCAGGAAAGCAGCGTCGAGTGTCGCAAGATCATACGCGCCGACAACTGCTTCCACGCCCCGGCAGGTGATCCCTTCCCTGATTTTGCCACGTCTTCCAAGGCGATCCATACCGCACGATTCCGCTTAAAGAAGGTGAATCTACCATGACACAGAGAGTTCCGAACATGATAGAGAAGGCTCAGCATCTGATTATTCTTGCAGTTGTATAGCACTGCACGCTCTCGCGGGGCAGACCAATCCGCCCACTCATCGAGCATGTCGGCCTTGCGCAGCGCTTCCTCCATCTCGTCGTAAGCTCTGGCCGACCAGAGAAAGTCGCCATCGCGCACTATATCCTTCATTTTCCTGTTCAAGTATTCAGGCTTCGACCAAGGCGTATCCCATCCCAGATCTTTCAAATCAAGCCGTCTCGCCGACAGCCCCGGCGCCGGATTGCCCACCACATAAAACTTGGTCAATCTGTTGTAGTGACGCATCGACTCCTCGACCCCGATGCCCCGTTCGAGCCAACACGGCCTCTCTCGAACGTACACCCTGCCATTACATACGATTTGACCATCCATTACCGTATCCTCTGCGTTCCAGCCGTGGTTAGGTGCCCGCCGCAATGCCCCAGCACTATCTTTCCACCAGCTCGGTCGACATAAAAGTGCACCCTGAATGCGCGCTTTGGGTTCTTGTCCTTTCCCTTGATATGAGGCCTACAGTCAACGATCTTGCCCTGATATTCAGCCTCGCGCTCACGCATCATGCTCGCATTGTTTTTAGTCAGCTTGGTTTCGGTCAACGCCAACTCATAGCCAGCCCTCTCGTAGTAGCGACCAGAAATATCACCCCCGGAGCCGGCCCCAAAATACAAATCCCAAAGCACCACAGGAATGCTCGATAGAATCTGCCATTGCTCATCGAGGTCACCCGAGGTGAAATCCGCTGCGGAACGATATGCTGAGTCGGTCGCAACGACCTTTGACGGCCACAATGCACACAGCAAATCGATTTCGTCCGTAAGTGTAGAGGGGATATGATTAATTCCTTCTATAGCCCGCACCATTGTTTTGTGCGAATCGTTATCAGAGCGCAACTTAGCGTTCTCATCGGTCAATGTGTCAACACGAAATGAAAGCGAGCGAACATCATCGTCAGATTTCGCTAAATCGTTTTCAAGCGAATGAATCCGACTATTCAGATTCTCAATCGTGCTGTTTAGCGATGCCTCGGAATATTCTGTTGCTAGAAGATATGTAGAGAGCGACTGGGACCTCTCTCTATGAATCGAAGGCCGCATCTGCGGCGACGTGGGTTAGGCTCGAGTCGTAGGACAGGCCCGC
>CASEEY010000124.1 GCA_949287055.1 uncultured Collinsella sp. | reverse complement strand
TGCGGCGCGGGTGCGGCCATCTGCTGGATGCGCGGCGGCACGCCGGAGCAGATCGGCGCGACGATCGTCAACACCCTGGGCAACGTGGGCGGCATCGTGTGCGATGGCGCCAAGCCGAGCTGCGCCGCCAAGATCTCGGCCGCCGTGGACGCCGCCATCATGGGCTGCGACATGGCCATGGCCGGGCGCGGATTCCGTGCGGGCGAGGGCCTGGTCCAGCGCACGGTCGAGGAGACCATCGCGAGCATCGGTTACGTCGGCCGCGTGGGCATGAAGCCCACCGACGAGGAGATCTTGAACATCATGATCGGCAAGACCACGCTGCGCTAGACGACGCGGCGCGGACATAGGGGGCCGAGACGGGCCTCGATGCATGAAGGCGGGTGCAGCCCTGAGGGCGGCATCCGCCTTCGTCATATGCATGGGATGAACGGCGCGACGCCGCGCCCGCCGCTACCGCGCGTGGGCGACGTCCTGCACGAGCTCGACCAAGGGCTTTTCCTGCCGCTCGTAGAAGCGCTCCTCGATCTCGTCGAAGCTCGCCGCGAAATCTGCCATGGGGCCGCACCAGGTGGCGCGCACCGGCGTGCCGCGCCCCACGAAGGCGGTCTGCAGGCCGATGTCGGGATCGGGGAAGTCGCGCCGCGGGTCGTTGCCCACCATGAGGACCTCCTCGGGGGCAAGGCCCATCTCGTCGAGCGCGTCGCGGTAGTAGTCGGGGTTCGGCTTGCTGCGCCGCGTGTTCTCCATGGTGGTGACAAGCTCGAACGGCATATCGCGAATGTTCGCCCATCCCATGCGGCACTCGATGCATTCGCGGGTGAAGCAGGGGTTGGTGAGCAGCGCCACGCGCAGGCCGCGGTCGAGCACGCACGACAGCGCCTCGAGGCCGCCTTCCATGGGATGTGCCGCGATGATGCCGTCGTTGCGGTGGGGGAGGACCTCGCGCTCGAAGAAGGCGAGGGCCTCGGCGATGATCGGGTCGGCCAGCACCACGCCGCCGCGCCGCTCGATCGTCGAGCAGAACAGCTCGCGGTTGGTGCAGGTGTTGTCGCGCTCGGCGCGGTTGAGCTCATATACCGCCGCGGTGTAGGCGGCAAACATGGACAGCGGGTTCTTGCGGCCGATATCGGCCAGCAGCTTGGATTCGTCCTTGGCGAGCACGGCCACGAACGCGCCCAGGTTGATGTCGAGCAGCGTCGAGTCCATGTCGAAGACGACCGCTTTGAGCATGATGCCTCCTTTCACCTCGGTCGGCGGTGCGCGCCCGCGCGTGCGGTGCGCCCCTGTGCGTTCACGTCTTGAGCTTATACCCACGATTCAGGCGATATGCCTGCCGCGTGGCTTACGAAACCGTCACGGTGGGCGCCGCCGCCGCAGGCAAGCTGCGGACAAGGAAAAAATGCGGATTCTTTTCGTACCGCTTACGTAAAAATCAGTGTTGCGGCTTGAAATGCAAGGCGATTCCATGTAGTTTAGACGAACGTGAATGCAAATGCTTCACATCCGTATCTGTCGGCTCCCGAGAAGTTCCAAACGGTGCGCGCGACATGGGCGCCAGTCCAGACGCGCAATCTGCAGGTCCTAGCAATCGGGGCCCCGTAGTTCGAAAGGGGTCCACCTTTGAGTGAGATTCAGAACTCGTCCATTTTCTCCCTCGACGATGTCAACGAGGAGGAGATGAACAACCTCATCGACGGCACCATCACCGATTTCGACGAGGGCGATCTGGTCAACGGCACTGTCGTCAAGATCGAGCACGACGAGGTCCTCGTGGACATCGGATTCAAGTCCGAGGGCGTCATTCCCGTTCGCGAGCTCTCCATCCGCAAGGATGCCAACCCTGCAGACATCGTCAACCTGGGCGATCCCATCGAGGCCCTGGTCCTTCAGAAGGAGGACAAGGACGGCCGTCTGGTGCTCTCCAAGAAGCGTGCTGAGTACGAGCGCGCCTGGAACCGCATCGAGGAGAAGTTCAACTCCGGCGAGAACGTCGAGGGCGAGGTCATCGAGGTCGTCAAGGGCGGCCTGATCCTCGACATCGGCCTGCGCGGCTTCCTGCCCGCGTCCCTGGTTGACCTCCGTCGCGTCAAGGACCTCAGCTCCTACCTGCACACCTCCATCGAGGCTCGCGTCATCGAGATGGACCGCAACCGCAACAACGTCGTGCTGTCCCGCCGCGTGGTGCTCGAGGAGTCCCGCAAGGCCGAGCGCACCGAGATCCTCTCCAAGCTCAAGAGCGGCATGCGCCTCAAGGGCACCGTTTCCTCCATCGTGGACTTCGGCGCCTTCGTGGATCTGGGCGGCATCGACGGCCTCATCCACATCTCCGAGCTCTCTTGGAACCACGTCAACCACCCCTCCGAGGTCGTCAAGGTCGGCCAGGAGGTCGAGGTCGAGGTTCTGGATGTCGACCTCAACCGCGAGCGCATCTCCCTCGGTCTCAAGCAGACCACCGAGGATCCTTGGCGCGCGCTCGTCAAGAAGTACCCCGTGGGCGCTATCGTCGAGGGCACCGTCACCAAGCTCGTGCCGTTCGGCGCCTTTGTCGACCTCGGTGAGGGCATCGAGGGCCTCGTGCACATCTCCGAGATGGCCAACAAGCACGTGGACCAGCCTTCCCAGGTCACCCACGTGGGCGCCAAGGTCCAGGTCAAGGTCATGGAGATCGACCTCGACCGTCGTCGCATCAGCCTGTCGATGAAGTCCGCTGCCGAGACCCTCGGCGTCGAGATCGAGGTCGCCCCGCTGCCGTCCGAGAAGAAGGACGAGGACGCCGAGTAGCGTCTGCGCGATAACCTGTCGCATGAGGGCTCCCGCATGGTCGGGAGCCCTTTTTTTCTTGCCCGTCGGGGGCGGGGAGGGGCAGGCTGTGTCCTGTCACGGGATTCAGCGTGCACAAGGCTGTCCTCATGGGCGCCGTCGCCCTTGAGTCGCTACAGGTTCGTGCCGCCGGGCGACCGCTGCGCCGACTGCTCCCGTACCACCGTGTGGACCCATGGTCTCCATCGGCGGGCGCTCCTCGTTTCGGGTGCACCGATGGCGTATGATGTACGGGCATGTCTGTTTGACGGAAAGGGGACATCGATGACCGAAGCGGCCCAAGTCGACGCGCTGCATATCGCCGAGCGCCCGGTCGTCCTGTTCGATTTCGACGGAACGCTCGCCGATACGAGCCCGGCGATCCTGCGCACGGCGCGCGCCGTGCTCGAGCGCCGCGGCTACGACGTCGATGCGCTCGATTTGACCAGCCTGATCGGTCCGCCGCTCTACGATGGCTTCATGGATCTGATCGGGGTTGAGCTCGACGAGGCCATCGCCATCACCAACGAGTACCGCGCGCTGTTTGACGCCGAGGTCCGCCCCGAGGACTATCCGCCGTTGCCGGGGATACCCGAGCTGCTGCGCGGCCTTGTGGCGCGCGGCACGCGCATCGCCGTCGCGACCTCGCGCCTCGAGTCCATGGCCATTCGCATGATCACATCGCTCGATCTGCCGCCCTTCGAGGCTATGGTGGGCAGGTTGGAGCCGGGTCGCGATACGAAGGCCGACTGCATCCGCGTGGCGCTGGATCAGCTCGGCGCGTCATGCGACGAGGCCGTCATGGTGGGCGATCGCAAGCACGATACGCTCGGCGCCCATGCGTGCGGGATCCCGTGCGTCGCGGTGTACACCGGGACCGCGAAGCTCGGCGAGCATGAACGGGCGGGCGCCGACGTGATCTGCCACGGCGTCGCGGAGCTCGCGACGGTATTCGGCGTGCCGCTTGTATAGGTTGATGCGTCATCGAATCCAAGAAAGGAAGTAGCTATATGGACAAAACACTCGAAACCCAGGTCGACGCCTATGTTGGCGAGGTCTGGGAGGACGTCGTCGCCGACATCGCCGAGCTGGTGGGCCATCCGTCGGTCGCCGACTCGTCGACGGGCACGCCCGGCTCGCCGTTCGGTGCGCCCGTGCGCGAGGCGCTCGACTGCGCGCTCGGCATCGCGGCGAAGCTCGGGTATAAGGTGAGCGATGACGGGGGCTATGTGGGCATCGCCGACATCCCCGGCGCTTCCGATACGCAGATCGCCACGATCGCCCATGTGGACGTCGTCCCGGCAGGCCCCGGTTGGAACACCGACCCCTTCGTCTGCACCCGTCGCGAGGGCTGGCTGCTCGGTCGCGGCGTCATCGACGACAAGGGTCCGGCCGTGCTCGCTCTGTACGCCGGCGCTTTCCTCAAGCGTCTGGGCACCCAGCCGCGCTACACGTTCCGCGCGCTGATCGGCTGCGACGAGGAGGTGGGCATGACCGATGTCCATCACTATCTGGACGGCCACGATGACCCCGCCTTCCTGTTTACGCCCGATGCCGAGTTCCCGCTGGGCAACGCCGAAAAGGGCCAGTTCGGCGCGACCTTTACGAGCGCGCCGATCGAAGGCGGCCGTATCCTGTCCTGGAGCGGCGCCGAGGCGACAAACGCCATTCCCGCCGAGTCCATCTGCGAGATCGCCGTGGACATCGCCGATTGCCCGGCGCCGGTCGCCAACGCCGAGAGGCTGACGCTCGAGGCCGCGGCCCCCGGGAAGACCCGCATCGTCGCGCACGGCATCGGCGGTCACGCCTCGCTGCCGGAGGGCACCATCAACGCTATCGCCCTCGTTTTGGGCTACCTGCGCGAGGCCGATCTGGCGGCGGCGTCGGAGAAGCCGTTTCTCGACCTCATGGCGATCATCCATGCCGACACGGCGGGGGAGGGACTGGGCATCGCGAGCGAGAGCCCGGCATTTGGCCCGCTGACCCTCAACGGCGGCACCGTCGAGGTCGCGGACGGTCGTATCCGCCAGACGATCGATGTCCGCTTCCCCGACAGCACGTCGGCCGAGGTGCTCGAGCGCACCTGCCGCGAGGTTGCGGAGCGCTTCGGTGCGCAGCTGACCGTCGACCACGACAAGGTGCCGTTCTCGATTTCGGCCGACCATCCTGCCGTGCAGACGCTGCTGTCCACCTACCACGAGGTCACCGGCAAGCCCGCCTATCCGATCTCGATGGGCGGCGGCACGTATGCGCGTAACTTTGCGCGCGCCGTCTCGTTCGGACCGGAGGACAACGGCCTTGAGCTTCCGGCGTGGGGCGGTCCCATGCACGGACCCAACGAGTGCGCAAACGAGGAGCTGCTCAAGGAGGCGCTGAAGATCTATATCCTGTCCATCGTGCGTCTGATGGACGTCGACCTGTAACAGATGACCCATTTGAGCCATCATCGTCGGGGGGCGTGTCGCACGTGAAGCGGCACGCCCCCTTTTGCTCATGCGACTCGCTCGGGGGGATGTGGGG
>CASEEY010000123.1 GCA_949287055.1 uncultured Collinsella sp. | reverse complement strand
TATACGTTACGGAGCTGCCGGCATCCTCAGCAGAACCGGACGCCTGTCCATCTGAAGCAGCAGCGGAGCCAGCTGTCGTATCAGCCATCTCATCGGCAGAGGATTCCTCGTCCTTCGCTTCTTCGGGTTCGTCCCCATCCGCCTCGGACTTCACCTCAGTGGCCTGCTGGGCAGAGCCCTGCTCGGCATCATCCAAAGAGGTCTCGGCCGTCGTCTGGAACAGCCAGGATACCGACCATCCTCCGTCAGAACCGGGATGGATAAAGCCCAGCGACACGACGATGAGCGCAGCGCACAGCGCAGCCAGTGCGCCGAGTACGATCGGTCGGCGCGAAGCCACCGTACGAGCCCGGCTCGATGAGGAGCCGTCAGTCGCGACGCGCAGGAAGTCGTCAGGGTTGCCCTGAGAACTCCGCGCATCCTTTGCCGCATCACCTGAAGCGCGCGCATCATCAGCTTGCTTGATCTCGCGATCGTCCATGATAGCTTACCCCTCCTTCCCGTATCGAGAACGCCCGAAGGCAAGGTACGCGCCGATGGCGACCAAGCCGGCCGCACCGGCGGCAACGCCAGCATATGCCCAGGTGTTGGTCGCAAGCTCGGCCGCACCGTCCGCACCGTCGGTGACGCCTCCGGCAGCTGTTGCCACCGCGCGATCGCCAACCGCGCCCCCGGTCTCGGCAGGCGCTCCCGCCTGCACTGCGCCGCTTGCCACCTTGTGCTGCGAGCGTGTTGCGGCCCCGCCTGTAAGCGGCGCATGCGCGGCCGCAACCGCACCGGCCGCGAGCGGTCGAGCACCCGGAGCCACCGTACCCGCAGAGGTACTCGGCCCCTGGGGTGCAACGGGCTGCTGCGAGCCCGTGCCGGAGCCGGTCCCCGTCGTTCCCGATCCGCCACCAGAATGACCGCCCTCGTCGAGCTCGACCCACTTGGCATACAGGGTCATATCGCCTGTCACCGGATCGTCGAAATCCCAGGCGACGGTGCCGTCAGCATCGACATACCAGCCGTCAAATCGATAGCCGTCGCGCACGGGATCGGCAGGCTTCACGAGCTTTCCACCCTGGACGGGACGAGCGCCGGACACCTCGCTTCCGCCCTGGCTGTCGAAGCGAACCGTATAGCCCGCAGCGGCGCTCAGGCAGAACAGGTGCCCGGAGTCGTTCGTGTAGTACAGGTTGCCGTCCGCGTCAGCGATCACGCAGGCCGTGCAGTAGTTCTGCTGGTCTTCGCCCGGCGTGTAGATGAGCTCCACCGCGCCGGTGCTCGCCGCGTAACGGTAGACGCCGCCCGGCTTGCTGTTGCTCGTAAAGTACACGTAGGTGTCGTCGCCCTGCACCGACACGAGCGGCGAGGACTTGACCTCACCGGAGCTCTCGGTACGATAGCTGCCCGCAACCTCCATGGTCGCCAGGTCGATCGCGACGAGCACGCCGTGGTACTCGGCATCGAGACCGCCCACGTATGCCACGCCATCCGCCACCGCCGGCGTGGAGGTCGAGGACGAGGCGAACGCCACGCTGCCCGTGACGCGCAGCACATCCCCTTCGCGCACGATCTTGAACAGGGTGGCGGGGCCGCGTCCCACGGCAAGATACACCGGGTTGCCGTCTTCGGTACCGGCGGAGACGATCGTCGAGCGGCAGGCCATGCCAATGTAGGCGCTCGAGACGACCTCGCCCGTGGCGGCATCGATCAGCTGCACGCGGCCGGCCTCATCGCCGATGATGATCTCGTCGCCCGAGGCGCACGCGCCGGCCCAGTAGTAGCCGGCACCGGCGTCGCCCTCGCCCGCAACGGTGATGTTTTGCCACATGACGCGGCCGTCGGATATGCGCACGCAGACAAGGGCGCCCGCACGCGCGTTGCCCATGGCGCCCGCGCCGGACTCAAAGCCCGCAATGACGCAGCCGTTCGTGATGGTGAGCGTCGAGTTCGCCTGATACCGACCGCCGTTCGCAGGGGCCTCGAGCGCCGGCGTGCGCCAGACACGGGTCAGGGTATCCGCCGTGAACGCGGCGAGTGACCCGTCGTCCGAAGGGACGATGATCAAGCCGTCCGCATACACCGGGCGCGAGAAATACGATGTCCTGCCGCCGGTCGTCACGCGCTTCTCGATGGCGCCCGTCTCGGCGTTGACCTTGATGAGCTCGGTCGACGACGTCACGAAGATGCTGCCGCCCGCGATGATGGGATCGCCGGCGGAGATATACTGCGTGCCCTCGGGGCGAAGGTCGATCGCCCACTTCTCGTCCGCCGCCTCGCTGGGCGTCGGGACGTTTACGAGCGTCGTACCGCCGGCGTTGCCAAAGCCGACCCAGGACGCATCGTAGTCGGGACGCTCGGCGTCCGGGTCGATGGGCAGCTCGTCGGGGTCGGGCTGCTCCTCACCGTAGGCGGCGTACCCCCATACGATGCTGTCGCCCTCCTCGAGCACCACGCTGCCGGCACCGAGCTCGGAGCTCGCGCCGTTTACGTACAGCTGCCAATACGCACCGGAATCGGCATCGTAGCCAAGCGCCTCCCCGGTAAACGGCGAGGTGATGGCGTTGAGGAACCATCCCCATTCGCCCACGCCGCAATCAGCCGCAAGACCAGCGCGCTCGAGGGCGAGCTCGGTCAGGTCTGCCGCGGTGGCGCCCTGCTCAAGCGTCAGCTCGGACGCATCGGCCCACCAGACGGCGTTGCCGTTCGCATCGGGACCGGCGATGGAGATCGTCGCCGTGACCTCATCGGCCGGCTCCTCGGGCGATTCCTCGGGAAGCTCGTCGCCGAACGCAGAGTAATACAGCGCGACGCGGTCGCCCTCGGCAAGCTCGATCCGGCCCGCGCCGAGCTCAGCGGCCTTACCGTTCACGAACAGCTGCCAGTACCTGCCTGTCGCCTCGTCCCAACCGATCTGGGTTCCCGGGTCATACGGAGCCGCGATCGAGGACAGATACCAGCTCTCCCCTTCGCCCGAAACAACCGCGGCAAGGCCGGCATCGGCAAGCTGGCGCTCGATCAGATCGGCTGCCGTGGAGCCGTCGTCCATGTCGTAGAACGTCGACGCGGCCCACGCCTGCTCCTCGCCCTCGGCATCGATGCCGATGATGGTCGAGGTGACGTTGACGGTGGCCGCGCGTTCATCGGCGTCGCTTCCGTCCTCGGGGGTCTCGGGGCTATCGCTTGCCTGCTGGCTGTTGGAGTTGCCTTCGGCACCGTTCGGCTGCATGCCAACGGATTCCTGGGAGCCCTCGGACCCGCCAGCCAGCGTGTCGCCTTCGCCCGGTGTCTCACCTGCGCCGTCTGCGGACTGGTCGGTACTGGAGTCGGTTATGCCGCCTGAGGACAGGTCGCCCGTGCCGGACTGCACCGAATCGGCCTCGGAGGACCCGGAAGCCGAATCGCCTGCAGTCGAGGTCGAGCCCGCGCCCGTACCCGTGCCCGTACCCGGCGTGGATCCAGCCTCGCTAGACGAGCCGTCCGCGCCCGCCCCGCCGGCGCCGTCGGCAAGCGAGCCGCTCGTCCCGTCGGCTGCACCCTGCCCGGTCGCAGCGTCCTCGAGAACCGCGGCGGAACCGGCATCCTGGGCCCACGCCGCCACGGGAACCTGGCCCGTCGCAAGCGATGCGACAAGCAGCGCGACGAGTATCTTGTGTGTCATGATCTTGGCATGTCGTGCCAGCGCAATCGGTCGCCTTGCGTCCACCTGACGAAGCGCGTCCTCGCGTACCCTCATGTCGGGTCCTTTCTATCCAGGGCCGCCGCCGAGGCACGCACTCGGTCCAACCGAATGCCGTCGCACCTGTTCGGCAAGTAGATGGGAAGAGATCCGACTTGACGTCAACCGACCGCGCGCGCCGCCCGATCTGCAGCGCGTTGCTCGCGGCCGTCCGAATTACGGTTACTGGTACAGCCGGGGACTTTCACCCCGATTCCCTTAGCGCGCCGCTCCATGGGCGCGCTCGTGCGTCTCCGCACCACCATCTTGGCCATATTGGTTCGCCCATCGTAGCACAACGATTCGGGTACGCTGCGCTCCGGAAGGCCAGGTGGGCGCCGAGGACTCGCAAACGACGGAAGCGCAAGGCCGTTCGGCGGCGTCGGATTCCGCCAACGGTCCCGAAACTCCAAAGATTCTCGACAACTTTCCTTCGCGCCAGCTCACGACCAGCTCAAAGCCGAACCGGTAAAATCCTAAACCTTCAACTTGACCCTTAAGGAAGCCTAAGGTTCAAGTTGAGGTCTAAGCATGCTTTATAATCGGTCGGGAAAAGCTAGGGGGTTTCGGATGAAAGGACCGCGCATGCAGACGAGCCGTTCTCGCATCGCCTTTCTGACGCGCAAGCCCGCCCGCGCGCTCACCTGCGCCGCGCTCGCTGTCGCGTTCACCACCGCGCCCGGCGTCCTCCCCTCCTCCGCTTTCGCCGTCTCTGCCGAGACCCAAACGCAGCTTACCGAAACCCAGGAGCAGGTGGAGAAGGCAACAGCGACCTATGAGGAGGCGCAGGAGAAACTCGAGGGGCTGCAGGCACTCATCGACCAAAACACCGAGGACATCGCCGAGATCGAGGCGCAGCTCCCCGGTCAGCGCGCCAAGGCCGCCGAGGCCATGCGCGTCCAGTACAAGTACCACAAGAACACCAACACGCTGCTGTCCGTCGTGCTCGGGACGTCCTCGATCAACGACGCCATCTCCACGGCGGCGTATCTGGAGGAAATCCAGGAGTCCAACAACGCCGAGATCGAGCGTCTGGACGAGATGGAAGCCGAGCTCGAGACCAAGCGCGTCGAGCTCGAGCAGGCCAAGACCCAGGCAAAAGCCGAGGAGGAGAAGGCGAAAGACGCCCTTGCCGAGGCCCAGCGCCTGCGCACCGAGGCGCAGGAAAAGGCCGAGCGCGAGGCCGCCGAGGAGCTCGCGCGCCTGGCCGCAGCCGCCAAGGACGACAGCGACGGCGATGCCGGTCAGGCGGACCAGACCGTCACCGCTTCCGTGGCGAGCGGTGCGGTCAACTGGAACGTCTCGCGCGAGGAGTTCGTCTCCGAGTGGACGGCGCGCATCGACGCCTATCTTGCTGGCAGCCCGCTTGCCGGCTACGGCAGCACGTTTGCCAACGCGGCGTGGGACAACGGCGTGGATCCGCGCTGGTCGCCCGCCATCTCGTGCATCGAGAGCACCAAGGGAACGTACTGCTTCCGCGACTACAACGCATGGGGCTGGATGACCAGCACGCAGTTCAGCAGCTGGGAGGAGTCCATCACCGCCCACGTGGCGTTCTTGGGCAGCTGCTACGGCCCGACGCTCACCCCGTCGCTTGCGCAGAAGTACTGCCCGCCCACCTGGCAGGAGTGGTACAGCAACGTCGCCGGGCAGATGAACATCATCTAGCGGG
>CASEEY010000122.1 GCA_949287055.1 uncultured Collinsella sp. | reverse complement strand
ATCGCCCATACCGACCAGGACATGTCCTCCGCCGAGGAGATCGCCATGTTCAAGCAGGAGGGAACCGACGGCACCAAGGACATCGGCGACGTGGGCCAGCAGTGGGGCCCGACCGCCGAGGAGGAGGGCGTCACCCTCAAGTACAAGACCAGCTACTGGGATGAGATCCCCGATTGGGCGAAGGACGATGACGGCGACTGGGTGGTCGGCTACTACGGCACCATGTCCTTCATCGCCAACGACGAGCAGGTTCCCAACGCGCCCACGAGCTACCAGGATATCCTCGACGGCGACTACAAGGTGACCATCGGCGACGTCGTCGCCGGCGCCTCCTCGCAGTACGCCGTGCTCGCTGCCGCGTATGCGCTGGGCGGAGGCATCGACGATATGCAGCCCGCCTACGACTTCTTGACCCAGCTCGCCGAGGCCGGTCGCCTCGACACCGGCGATCCCTCCATCGCGCGCCTCGAGAGCGGCGAGATCGCGGTCGCCCTGCACTGGGACTACAACACCATGAACTATCGCGCCCAGATTCTCGAGAACAATCCGGATGCCTCCTTCACGGTGACGATTCCGCAGGACGCCAGCGTGCGCTCGGGCTACTGCACCATCATCAACAAGTACGCGCCGCATCCGGCCGCCGCGTGCCTGGCCCGCGAGTACATCCTGTCCGACGAGGGCCAGATCAACCTTGCCCGCGGCTTCGCGACGCCGATCCGCGACGTCGAGCTGCCCGAGGACGTCAAGGCCCTCCATCTCGATGATTCCGCCTACGGCGACAACGTCGTGGATGTCGACAACGACAAGTGGACCGATGTCTGCGCAGAGCTCATCACCTGGTACCAGGAGAACATCATCCCGATGATCGGCTAATCATCCAACGTCCCTTCCTGTCCGTGACGCGGAGCGGCTGCGCCAGCTGCCCCGCGTCACGGCGTCTTGTTTGCAAAGGAGGTCGAACATGGCGACATCCTCATCCGCGAGCTTTCCGGCCAAGGCGACGAAGCGTCGCATGTGGCTCGGATACGCCGCGCTCATCCCGTTTGCGCTCGTGGTCATCGCCTACGAGTTCTTGCCTTTGGCGCAGATTCTGATCGACAGCCTGATCGGCAAGGAATCCGGCGCACCTGGCCTCGAGAACTTCATCAAGATCTTCACGACGCCGCTGTATCAGCAGTCCATTTGGAACAGCGTCTGGATCAGCCTGCTGTCCGCCGTCGTCGGCATCGTGGTGGCGTTCCTCGCCGCACGTTTCGCCTACGAGTCGAGCGAGCGCGTGCGGGGCGTCTTTACGCTCATCCTCAACATGATGTCGAACTTCTCCGGCGTGCCGCTCGCCTTCGCCTTCATGGTGCTCATGGGCAACTCCGGCGTGCTTACCATCATGGGGCGCACCTGGGGCATTCCCTTTCTGGCGGACTTCGATCTGTATGGCAGCCAGGGCCTTGTGATCCTGTATATCTACTTCCAGATCCCGTTGGCGACCCTGCTGCTTCTGCCTGCGTTTTCCGGCATCCGCAAGGAGTGGCGCGAGGCGGCGATCATCCTCAAGGCGACGCCGATCGATTACTGGTTCAAGATCGTCATCCCGAACCTCATGCCCTCCATCCTGGGCACGTTGTCCGTGCTGTTCTCAAACGCGCTCGCCGCCTATGCGACCGCCTACGCGCTCGTCATGAACAACTTCGCCCTGCTGCCCCTGCAGATCACCTCGAAGTTCAAAGGTGACGTTCAGGTGGATGCCGCGACGGGCAGCGCCCTTGCCGTCGTGCTCATCCTGCTCATGGTCGCATGCACGCTCATCAACAACCACTTCACCAAGCGCGCCGCGAAAGGTCGTGAGATCGTATGAGTGCCCATTCCAAAAGCGCGCCGCGCGGCAAGAAGACTTCGCTTGGCGCCAAGATCTTCCTTGCCGTCGTGGGCCTGTATCTGCTGGTTCCGTTTGCCGTCACGTTTATCTACTCGCTGTTCGTGGAGTGGACCGACATCCTTCCTTCGGGATTCACCCTTCGCAACTACATCGAGCTGTTCAGCAACGTGACCTTTTGGGCTTCCATCGGCCGCACGCTCGTGCTGTGCTTGGTGAGCGTCGTCATCACGATTGCGTTGCTGCTGCTTGCGATGTACGTGGTCGTCGCGATCAATCGCAAGCTCGGCAACGTCATGCAGTTCGTGTGCATGATCCCCTACGCGCTGCAGGGCGTGATCTTGTCCATCGGCATCATCTCCCTGTACACGGGGACGGGAACCGTCCTGTCCAACCGCATGGTGATGCTGTTCGGCGCCTACACCATCCTCGTGCTGCCCTATATCTACCAGGGCATCCGCAACGCGCTCAACGCCATCGACGCCGAGATGCTCATCCAGGCGGCCGAGATGCTCGGATGCAGCCGCTTTCGCGCCTACGTGCAGGTGGTCCTGCCCAATATCGTCTCGGGCATCCTCGTCTCGAGTCTGCTTGCCCAAAGCATCGTCTTCGGCGACTTCGTGCTCGCCAACAACATCGCGGGCACCAACTATCAGAACATCCAGGTGTTCCTGCAGGCCAATATGGATAAATCGAGCGGTCTTTCGAGCGCCATCGTCGTCGTCATCTTCCTGGTGGTGGGTGCGGTGACCGCCTTGGTCCTCAAGCTGCAGAGCAGCGCACGGAAAACCGAGAAGGAGTAATGCGATGTCCTACATCGAGTTCAAAAACGTGGTGAAGCGCTTCGGCGACAACACCGTCCTCGACCATATCGATTTCGGTATCGAGCAGGGCGATCTGGTGACGCTGCTCGGCCCCTCGGGATGCGGCAAATCCACGCTGCTGCGCTGCCTGTCCGGTCTGGAGCAGGTCAGCGAGGGCAAGATCATCCTCAACGGCCGCGACATCACCGACGTGCCGGCGTCCAAGCGCAATATCGGCATGGTCTTCCAGCAGTACAGCCTGTTTCCCAACATGACGGTGGAGCAAAACATCGCCTTCGGCCTCAAGATGAAAAAGGTGGCGCCCGATATCATCGAGAAGAAGGTCGCCGATGCCATTGCGATGGTCGAGCTCACCGGCAAGGAGCGCTCCTATCCGGCGAACCTGTCCGGCGGCCAGCAGCAGCGCGCCGCCCTCGCGCGCTCGATCGTGACCGAGCCCGATGTCCTGCTGCTCGACGAGCCGCTGTCGGCCATCGACGCCAAGCTGCGCCGCGCCCTGCAGAGCCGTATCCGCGAGATCCAGCAGGAGCTGGGTCTGACGACGATCTTCGTCACCCACGATCAGGACGAGGCCATGGTCATGTCCGATGTGATTCAGCTGTTCCACGCCGGTCGTATCGAACAGGCGGGCAGCCCGGTGCAGGTCTACACGAATCCCGTCTCGGAGTTCGCGGCGAGCTTCATCGGCAGCTACAACCTCCTGACCGCCGATGAGTTCCGCGCGCTCACGGGCGATACGGTCGACGACGGGCACATGGTGGCGATTCGCCCTGAGACCATCGCCGTTTCCGCCGAGCCGCTGGTCGACGACGCGGCTTACGTCGTCGAGGCGACGGTGGTGCGCAACGTGCCTCGCGGCAACGTCTTGCGCTACACGCTTGACGCGTCGGGCGTGGAGTTCCGCGTCGACACGCTGTTCCGCAGCTTCCATCTGTTCGACGACGGCGACCGCGTTTTCGTCGCGCTTCCCAAGCACGACTGCCTGCGCATCCCCATGGAGGCTGTCGGCGCGCGGACGGCTGCGTAGCCGGCAGACGACCGTATCCTTCGCGCCCGCCGGGACGGCTTTTGTCCGGGCGGGCGCCTGTCGATGAGGAGCAACTATGATCGACGACCAGATCGGCCTGCCTCAGGGCACGGGCCGCTATAAGGGCAACCTGCATGCGCACTCCACCAATTCGGATGGACGTCTGACGCCCGCCGAGGTGGTTGCCGATTTTCGGGCGCACGGCTATCAGTTCCTGTGCCTGTCCGAGCACGACGTGTTCACGGACCTTTCGGGGGAGTTCGACGGCGAGGACTTCATCATGCTGCCCGGCATTGAGGCGTCGGCGTATCTGTTTGCGGATGACTCGTGTGACCGACGCGCCCGGATGCGCTGCCATCACATGCACGGCATCCTGGGAACCGACGAGATGATCGCGGCTGCGCCCGCGCGTTTTGAGCACATGGAGCGCCTGGAGCCCCTCGTGTGCCATGGCGGATGGGATGGGCTGTCCGTCGCGCGTGCGCTGCGCGACGAGCTGGCGCGCCGCGGCTGCGCCGTGATGTACAACCATCCTATCTGGAGCCGGATCGAGCCCGAGGACGTCTTGGGTCTTGACGGCATCTTCGGCATCGAGGTGTTCAACTACGACACCGTGAACGAAGGCGGCGACGGGGCAGACACCGTGTACTGGGACCTGCTGCTGCGTCGCGGCGTGGCGGTGGGCGGTATCGCATCCGACGATAGCCACCATGTCGTTGACTTCGATGACGTGTTCGGAGGATGGGTCGTCGTGTGCGCCGAATCGCTTACCCGCGATGCGATCGTCCGCGCTCTGATGGCGGGGGAGTACTATTCGTCCAGCGGTCCCGCGATTGAGGGATTTGGCGTTCGCGAGGGCGTCCTGTGGGTCGATTGCAGTCCGTGCGAACGCGTGACCATGGTGGCGGGCGGTCCCATCGGCGGCAACCGCACCGTGATCGCGCCGGCCGGGGATGCAATCGAGCACGCCGAGTTCAAGCTGTCAGGATGCGAGTCGTATATCCGGCTCGAATGTACCGATGCGTCCGGGAAGACCGCTTGGACCAACGCTCTTCGCTAGCTGGTCACACGGTACAATCGTCGTGATTGCGATGTCGCGTGCCGCACGGGCACTGTGGTCAGATGCCCTGCTGTGGCACGCGTTTCTTTGAATCGAGGTTCCCATGATGCGTCCGCTGCCCGCCCGCTCCATCGTCGACACTCATACGCACACGCGGTTTTCCGACGGCGTCGGCACGTTTCTGCAGAATGCTGGCGCTGCCGTGAAGGCGGGGTGCGCGGTGATGGTCGCCACGGACCATCTCACCTTGCCGCATGCCATGGATCCTGCCGGTGAGGTGCAGGTGATCGAAGACGAGCTCGCCGCGCACCGGCAGGCTTTCGACGAGGCGGCGGCTGCCCATCCCGAGCTCGAGTACCTCTATGGCTTTGAGTGCGACTGGTACGAAGGCTGCGAGGACAACATCCGCCGCTGGAGCGCGGGCGCGCAGGTGCGCCTGGGCAGCGTGCACTGGTTGGGCCCCATCGAGGGCGGCGCGTGGATCGACGACGCGAGCGATCAGCGCATCTGGCGCGAGCTCGGGCCCGATGAGGTGTGGCGCCGCTACGTCGACACGTGGTGCCGCGCCTGCGCATGCGACCTGTTCGACACGATGGC
>CASEEY010000121.1 GCA_949287055.1 uncultured Collinsella sp. | reverse complement strand
CAATGGCCGTGGCAACGCCGACAATGTTGCCTGTGCCGATGTCTGCGGCAATGGCTGTCATGAGAGCGTTCCAGGGCGAGATTTCACCGCGATCCGACTGATGCTGGCGTCCCTGCCAGAGGCACTTGTAGGCGCTCATCCAGTTGCGGAAGGGAAAGAACTTGAGACCGATGTTGAGGTAGAGGCCAGTGCCAACCAGCATGATGAGCATGACCGGTCCCCAGACAAAGTTGTTGATGGGAGAAAGCACTCCCACGAGAAAGTCTTCCATGTATCCTCCTGTAGTGTGTTCCGCCCTTGTATTCCTTATGACACACTGTGTCCAATTGTTTTTGCCAAAACGCTGCTTCTTTTGCAGGAAAGGTACAGAAAGCCCCTCCTTAAGGGACGTTCCAGAAGGAGGGGTTTTTGTCCTGTGGCACAGGATACAGTCGCAGCATCACATGACGTTTGGCGGAGGAAAGCTCTTCCTTGCGCGTGCAGCCTTCAGGGGGCCGGAGCCAGGCTCTTCCGTGATGGGCTCCCAGTGAAACTCGTGATCCGGGCTTTTGTGAGCCTTGAGGGTGCGCCAGGGTGCTTCCCTGTTGCAGCCTTCGCTTGCAAGCCTGAGCCTTGCATCCCCAGGGGCGTAGCGGGCGTTGATACTGTCCATGACAGCCATAAGCCGTGATCTGCGCTCTTCCTCTGCGCTCACCTCCATGTCCAGGAGGCTGCGCTGCACCTGATCCGGGCTTTTGACATCCGTGAGCAAAATGCCTGCCTTGGCGTAGGGGTGTCCCGGCTCATAGATGCGCTCAAGGCAGCGCATGGCTGCCTGGGTAAAGGCTATGGTGTCCGAGGAATAGCGCTCGAGATACTCCGTGCTTGTGCGCTCGAAGAATTCCACCCTGCCAAAGTAGGAGGTGCGTATGCGCACCTCTATGCAGCGCGCAACAAGCCCTTCTGCTCTCAGCCTCTTCAAGGCCTGCCCCGTGAAGGTGGCAACTGCCTCGCGCAGGTCGGCAAGCTCGCCGTCGAGGGAGGCGAGCAGCTCCTGTCCGGCGCGCTCGTTGATGTAACGTACACTTACCGAAGCCGCCTGCCGCTCGGAGCGGGCGAGGGCGGCGTGCGCCGTGACCAGCGCCAGCACCGCCATCACGGCAAGGCAGACGATGATGACGAGGGCGAACAGGCTGATGGGGCCCATGCGCACCGAACCGCTTCGACGTGCCATCAGCTCACCTCCCCGTCGTGTGCGGGGCGCCGGTCGCGCCGCCGCCCGTCTCCGTGCCGGTCTCGGTCGCGCGGGCGGTCGCCAGCTCATACACGACGGTGCCGTCCGCAGCGGTCACGGTGATCGTCGCGCGCAGGGGAGCCGCCTCACCATCCGCGGGCGCCTCGATGTCGCACGTGGCGGTGAGGCCGTCTGCCTGCGCGGGCTCGGATGCGGTGGCAGGATCGGCGCAGAAGCGCTCGGCCACGTCAGAGGCGAGCGCCACGGCGCTCTCGAGCTGCGCGGCCTGGGCGCCCGTGGCGCGGGCGCGTGCGAAGGCCTGCATGAAGATGCCGAGCGATGCCACCAAAAACAGCAGGAGCACCAGGGCCTCAACCAAAAAAGCCGTGCCGTGCCAGCTGCGGCTCGCAAAGGCGCCTGCGCGCTCGCCGGATGCGCCGCCGCCGGCCATATCGGCGCCGCCCGTCATCGCGGTGCGCTCTCGTTCGCTCATGCGCCCTCACCTCCCGCGCTGCGCAGGGCCACGCTGGTGGTTCCCTGGTCGGTCGTGATGGTCAAAAGCCCCGTAGACGCATCGTAGGCGACGTCAAACGTGTCGCTGCGCACCACCGTCAGGGCGTTATCCGGGTCAAAGGGCGCGTCGGCAAGCGTATATTCCTGTACGATGGAGCCGCCGTGCAGGTAAAAGCGCGTCTCGTAGGTGTCCGAGTCCAGGCGCTCGGTCAGCACGAGCGCCGCGCCTTGCGGCCCTTCGCCGATCGACACGGAGTCTACGGCGTCCGTCGCGTGGACGGCGTTGGCGATCAGGCCGGACGACAGGCGGCTGTCCGACGACGCGCCGTCCGCCGCGCGCAGGGCGCGATACACGCCGGTGCCGGCGAGGATGGCCAGCAGCAGGGCCACCGCGAGCAGGGCGAACAGGGCGACGGTGAACACGCGCTCCGATCCGGCGAGCACGCGCAGCGCGCCGGACTCGGCGGCATCGGACCCGGCAAAGCGCGCCTGCTGGATGGCGTCCAGCAGCATGTCGCGCCGACTGCTCGCGTCCGCTTCGGCCGAGGTGTCCCGTCCCGCGGCGCTGCGCTGCAGCTCTGCGCGCTGGCGCTCGGCGACCAGACGTCCCATGCGCCCGTGCGCGCTGCCGACGCCCGTCGCGCGCCCGATGCCCGATCCGCGCCCGGCAGCGCGGCTGCCCGTTGTCCTGCGTGCGCTCATCGGGGCACCACCCTCACGGCAGGCGGCACGTTGGCGGCGTAGGACTCATAGGTGATGGCGTACTCGTCGCGGTTCACGACCAGGCCATAGTGTTCTTCCAAATAGGTAAGCGACGAGGGATAGGAACCCTCTATAGCACAGCACTGCTGGGCGGCATCCAGAATGGACGCGCGCACCGAGACGGCGCCCTGCTCGCGCAGCATCGCTTGCGAGCCCCAGGCGATGCCCGCCGCCACCGCCAAGGCGATAACGGCTGCGACCAGGGCAAGCATCCACCCGCCTATGCGACGGCGCCCGCTCATCCGATGGCGCCCATCATGCCCACGAGCGGCAGCATCACGGCGATGAGCGTGGCTCCGACGGATACGGTGAGCAGCGCGGCGAGCGCGGGCTCGACGGCGTCGATCGCGCGGTCCAGCCGTTCGGTCGCGTCGTCAAAAAACGTGGCAGAGAGCTGTTCGAGCACGCCGTCGATGCTGCCGGCGCGCGAGCCTATGGCCAGCATGCGGGCGTACACGGGCTCAAAGATGCCAAACTCGGTCACGGCCTGCGAAAAGCTCAGGCCCCGCGCCGGGTCGGTCATGGCGGCAAGCGCGCTCTCGAGCTGCGCGCGCAGGTCCTCGTGGCTCACCGCCGCGGCGGCCTCGCGCATGGCGACGTTGGAATCGGCGCCCGAGGCCAGGTAGGCCGAAGCGGCCGAGGCAAAGCGGCTGAGCGCCAGGCGCCCCATGGCGTCGCGCGTCACGGGCAGCCGGTCGAGCAGGGCCAAGATGCGCTGCCGGCCCTGCGGCTTGCGCACCGCCGCGGCGCCCGCGAGCGCGCAGGCGGTCACGATAAGCGTGAGCACGAGTGCGGTCCATCCCACGACGAGCGCTATCTGCACGGCGCCGAACGAGCCGCCCGCAAGGCCGCCTGCCAGCTGCTCGTACACGCCCATGAACACCGGCAGGATGCCGATGACGGTAAACGCCAAGATCCCGCTCATTACGCACAGGAGCGCTGCCGGGTAGCCGATGCTCGCGCGCAGCTTGGCAAACATGCGCGCTTCCTCGTCGTAGTACACGGCAAGCGAGCGCAGCACGTTTTCCAGACGGCCCGAGCGCTCGCCGATGGCGGTGAGTTCAAGGGCGTAGGCGGGAAAGACGCCGGTCGCGCGCATGGCGTCGGCAAGGCCGCGGCCCGCGCAGATCTCGCGGTAGGCTGCCAGACAGGTGCGGCGCAGGGGCGTGTCGGCCATGTTGTCGGCAAGCATGTGCACGGCCTCGTCGGTCTGGATGCCGGCGGCGAGCATGATGGCGCAGCCCTCGCAAAACGCCGCGACGTCGGCGCCATCAAGCATGGTGGCGGCAGCAGCGGGGGACGGGGCAGACGTAGGTGCGCTCGCAGCGGGGGACGGGGCCGGCGCGGACGCGCCCCCGGCGGGAGCGGCGCCCTTGCCGGCGGCATCCGTCTCGTGCCCGGTGTGCAGTTGTGTGCGTGTGTCGGACATGTCCTACCCCTGTCGTTTCGGTTCAGTATACATAGCGGTCGGTGTAGTCGGTGCCGTCGCCCACGGTGGCGCCCGCCCCGGCGGCGGCAAACGTCAGGTCGATGCGCGTCCAGGTGTTGGGGTCCACGCGGATCTCGACGCTGATCCATTCGCCATCTATATAAATCATGTTCCACGCGTGATAGATGCCGTCGGGCGACACGTACCCGGTGACGATCTTGCACGGCACACCCAGGCTTCTGAACATGGCCGCGGCAAGCGAGGCATAGTCAAAGCAGATGCCCATGCGCGTATCGAGCGTCGCGTCAGGGTCGGGCACATAGCCGGTGGCGTCGGCCAGCTCGGCGGCCTTGTTCGTGTCGTAGGTGATGTTGTCGCGGATCCAGCCGTACACCGCGCGCACCACGTCGCCCTCGTTGGCGGCGTCGGCGGCAAGCTCGCGGGCAAGCTGCACGCACGCGCTGTCGTCGGTGTAGCTGCAAAACATGTTAGGGCGCAGGTACGGCTCAAACTCCGAGGCGAGCTGGACATCGGCCGTCGTGGCGGCGATTTCCACGTAGTTGCTGCCGCTCGTGTTCTGCATCACGCGGAAGCGATAGCTGCCGTCGCCCATGTTGAGGGGGCACACGATGGGCGTGCCGTCGCCGGGCAGGTCGTAGTTGTAGCTCATGTCGCCGCTTTGCACCTGAAACTTCAGGCGCGCGCCGTTGACGGCGGAAGCCGCCACGTAGCCTTCAGACAGGTGGGAGGTATCTATATAAGCGTCGTTTTGCCCCGCCGCGGCGTCCGCGTTGTAAGACGCCTGTTGGATTGCTGTCGGTTCCGTGTAAGCAGGACCCGAGGTGGACTCGTCGCCGCCCGCGGCGCCACCGCCCGCGGTGCCGCCTCCGCCGCAGGAACACAGACCCGCGCAGGATGCAGCCAGCGCCGCGGCAGCAAAAGCCGCGCGCGCGATGCGGAGTATGTGGGCCGAGCGATTCAAGCGTCCTCCGAGCCGAGCGGGTGGATTCATCCATCATAGCGTGCAAGGCGGGGCGCACCAAACCGTCCGCCGAACTTAAGGGGGTTGTTCCGGCTGCGGAAACCCTGGCTGTGTCCACGTCGGACACCCGTCTGTACGTGCGGAAACAAATTGACATTGCGGTTATTACAAATATCGAACGCTTGTTGGCTGCTGTCTGGACAGGGGTCAAACCGAATGCTAACGTTCAAGTAAAACTGGAATGTCAATACTATGGCACCAGTATCTACAAATCCGCAGTAGAAGACATGCGGTACGAACACGACCGGTGGGTTCCTTTCGGAACGGGAACCGTTAGCCGGGAGAGGGGTTGGGAATATGTCTTCACGTAAGAACCTCTGGGAAGAGGGCACCCGCTTTATCAAAAAGCACAAAATGGGGGCGCGGCGCGCGCTGGTGGGCATCCTCATCGCATCGATGACCATCTCCACCATGAACGTGCCGGCGATCGCCGAGGAGCTCGAC
>CASEEY010000120.1 GCA_949287055.1 uncultured Collinsella sp. | reverse complement strand
CGGCAGGGTCGCCTTCGCCATCCCCTACATGCGTGAATACCTAGTCGAACACACAGACGAGCTCATCGGCGAGGCATAGCAGAGGGCGGCGACCCCGGATCGCTCCGGAGCCGCCGCCCTTGGGAAAAAAGTGCCTGCCCCTTTCCCGATATTCGGGAAAGGGGCAGGCCCCGTGGCGTCGGACGCCACGTAGAACGTGCCGCCGGCATCCACATCGACCGCGATCTGATCATCCTCGCGCACGCGACCGTCGATGGTTAAGCCTCCTGTCGAATACCCTCACTTCCCGCCCACTCTACCATGTGGACGCCAAGGAGCTCCTGCGCATCGGATTGTGTCCGTGGGTTTGGTCCGCTTAGGCGCTGCCAAATGGATCAAACCCACGGACACAATCCGACGCGCAAAACGGCGGCGCGCCCCTGCTGCGCACCGCCGTTATCCATAAGGCTCGGGAACTGTCTTCCCTTTGCCGTATCGGCTATCTGGCTATCTGGCCATCTCGCCCTACTCCATACCGAGCGTCTCTCGCATCTGCGTAGCGTAGTTCGAAGCCATCTGACCGTACACGATCTGCACGCCTCCGGCCACATGCACGATGCCGCGTGCCTCGAGCTCATCGGTAAAGACCTTGTCGTCAGCAACCTTGCTGCAATCATTCAGCTGCAGACGCAGGCGGGTGAAGCATGCCTCGGCGCTCTTGATGTTGTCGGCACCACCGACAGCCTCGATGATCAGCGGGATTAGATTGCTCACGGGAGCCTTCTTGGCAGCCTCGCCCTCGGCGCCGGCCTCGGGAAGCTCGCGGCCGGGGGTCTTCAGGTCCATCTTCTTGATGAGCACGCTGAAGACGCCGAAGTACGTGACGAACCAAATCGGACCCAGAAGCAAGATCCACTGCCAACCGGAACCCTTATCAGCGCCTAGGATGCCGTTGAAGATCAGTGACAGGAGCGGTCCGCCAAACGTCGCGGAACCGGCGACGTTGAAGTCCAGAAGGAACGTGAAGGCATACGCCAGGCCGGCCATGATCGCATGCACGAGGTAGAGCACCGGCGCGATGAACAGGAACGAGTACTCGAGCGGCTCGGTGATACCGGAGAGCACACACGGGATGACGAGCGCGATCATGAGCGCGAAGGTCTTCTTCTTGTTCTCGGGAAGCGCGGTGCGGTAGAACGCAAGCGCAGCGCCAGGAAGACCGAACATCGCGAAAATTACCTTGCCGTTCATGACGAAGCGGCTCACGTTGATGTCAAAGGGCGTCGCCGCCGAACCCAGGATTGCGCTGTAGATGTTGACGGCACCGGAGACGGTCTCGCCGTCGATAACCTGCGTACCGCCGAGCGACGTGAAGAAGAACGGCAGGTACACGAAGTGATGCAGACCGAAGGGCAACAGCAAGCGCTCGCCGGCACCGTATACGAACGAGCCGAACACGCCGGTGGCGCGAATGAAGTCGGACAGCGCACCCAGACCGGTCTGGATAACCGGGAACACAAGCGCCAGCACGATGGCGAGCGCGCCGCAACCCACAAGCGTGACCGCGGGGATGAAGCGCACGCCGTTGAAGATGGACAGCGCCGCCGGGAGCTCAATCTTGTAGAAGCGGTTGTGCAGGTACGCCACGAGCGCGCCCACGACCAAGCCGCCGATAACACCGGTGTCGAGCGTAACCGTACCCAAAATGGAGCTCTGACCGGTAGCCAGGTTCTCCGGATCGATCGTGCCGATGGCCGTCAGGAACGTACCCATCACGGCATTGAGTGTCATGTAACCGATCAGACCGCAGAGCGCCGCCGTCGCCTTCTCGCCCTTAGCGAATCCGTACGCCAGGCACACGGCGAAGACCAGCGGGATGTTGCTCATCACCACGCCCGCAGCGGCCTTGAGGATGGCGAAGAAGATGGCGAGCACGGGCGTACCCAGCCACGGAGCGTACTCGAGCAGCATCGGGCTCGTGAACGCATTGCCGAATCCCTGGAGGATGCCCGCGATGGGCAGGATGAGCACAGGCGTCATCAGGACTTTGCCCAGGCGCTGGAACTTAGCCAGCAGTTCGTCTTTTGTCATGGTCAAATCCCCTCTATCCGGAGGTGCAGCACGCAGCGCTGCACCTCCGTCGTCGGCATCGTCTAGTGCAGCTCGGGCCAGTAGTCCTTGTTGGCCTCGATGAGCGCGTCGAGAATCTTGCGGGCCTTCTTGGCATCGCCCACCAGGCGGTTGAGGGTCAGTGCCTGCAGGGCCTTCTCGTAGGAGCCCTCCATCCAAGCCTCAACGGTCAGGCGCTCATAAGCGTACTGGTTCTCCATAAGGCCGCGATAGAAGGTGCCGATCTTGCCCACGGCGTACGGATCGGGACCGTTCTTGCCAACGCTCGCGGCGACCTCGACCATGGCATCGTCGGGCATGCCCTCGATGATGCCATCGTTGCGGACCATGACGATGAACGTCTTGCGGGTGTTGCGGTAGATAGCGGAGGACACCTCGACGATCATGTCGCCATGCGCGTCGTTCTGCACGACCGAGGAACCCTTGGCGGTTCCAGCCTCGGCAACACGGCGGCACTCGGTGAACACGCGCTTCTCGCGGCCGTTCATGACCTCGTCGGAGCGGGTATAGTTGGGATCGAGGTGCGCCAGCTTGTACTCCGGATACAGGTAGTACTGCAGGTAGGTGTTGGGCAGGTACTCGGGGAAGTCCTCGAGCATGTCCTTGACCATGGCGTAGGTGTCGAGCCACGACTGGTCGCGCTGCTCGGCGTCGACGGGGAGGAACCCGTTCTTCTCGGTGTACTCCTTGACGAGCGGCACGAGGTCGTTGCCCTCCTCGTCGTAGAGGTGCGTAAACCAGCCGAAGTGGTTGAGGCCGAAGTACACGGGCTCGACGTTGGTCATGTCACGATCAAGCAGGCGGCCGTAGGAGCGCAGCAGGTTAACCGGCTGATCGCAGATGTTGAGGACACGCTTCTCGTCGGGGAAGATACGGTCGAGGCCATAGGCCACGATAGCGGCCGGGTTGGTGTAGTTGATAATCCACGCCTCCGGGCTGCGCTCGCGAACGTCGTTCACGATCTCGACCATATCGCGCATGGAGCGCATGCCGTAGGCCATGCCGCCGGGACCGACCGTCTCCTGGCCGATGATGCCCATGGACAGCGGGATCTTCTCGTCCTTGCTACGCATCTCGTAGCCGCCGGTGCGAATCTGGCACAGGGCGAAGTCGATGTCGGTGTAGGCGACGTCCTTATCGGTGGTGTAGATGAACTCAACCTCGGGCGCCTCCTCAGCAAACAGGACCTTGCCGAACTCGCCGATGGGCTCCTGGCGCTCCGCATCGATGTCGTAGAGGCACACGCGATTCAGCGGGAAGATATCGAGATGCTTGGTGAGGGCCTTGAGGATGCCGGGACACCACGTCGAGCCGCCGCCGATGAGAACGATATTGAGCTTGTCTTTCATGAGAACTTCTCCCCTCACAAGGGTTGCAGTGCGTCCCAAGCGGGAACGGTGCGACTCCGCGGCTGCCGTTCTTCGTCCCCCTTCGGTGTCTCCATTGTGCATGAACAGATATCGGTATGAGCGTCTGAGCTGCGCAAACGGGCGTACGACACGCGTTTTGCGCCGCAACACACATCTGTGTCGCGAAACACATGGGGTATTGCACCGTTAACGAACAAGATATGACCGCTTGCGGACACCCTGCTGCCGCCCCATGCGGAATCATGGGATATTTGCTTGCTCGTGTAGCAAGTAGAAAGGTGTCGCGACCGTGCAGGACTCGTTCTACAACCACGTTAAGTCGGGAGAGAAGAACCTCAACGATCTCGAGGGCAAGATCTTGCGCTACATCGTCTCGCTGCGCGGCGACATCGAGCAGGCGACCTCGAAGGGCATCGCGGCGCATTTCTACGTTGCGCCCAACACCATCGTGCGCCTGGCGCATAAACTCGGATTCACGGGATTCACCGAGCTCAAGCATTCGTACCTGCTCTCGCTCGAGCGCAACCGCTACACCATCGAGACCATCCCGCTCGACTTGCAGATCATCCAGACCAAAGACCTCGTGCACGACATCACGATCAACAAGGTCGTCGACGCCATCGAACACGCAGGGCACATCGTGTTCTTCTGCTCAGGCTTTTCGAAATACCCCTGCCTCGAGATGGCAGAGAAGCTCAAGATCATGGGCAAAAACACCGACACGCTCAGCGAGCGCCACGTCATGCGCCACTACGCGGAGTTGCTGGGACCCGACGACCTCGTGTTCAGCGTGTCGATCAGCGGCGAGACCGAGGTGTCGATCGATGCGACCTCCATCGCCAAGAGCCGTGGCAGCAAAATCGTCACCATGACGGGTATTTCCAAGAACTCACTGTCCAAGCTCGCCGATATCCCGCTGTTTACCGTCGAGAAGCAGGTTCGTTGCGGCAACATGGACCTCGACAGCCGCCTGATGTTCCACTACGTGTTCGAGATGATCTTCGAGCGTTTCTTCGAGCGCACGCAGCAGGCGGAGATGGAATCCTGAGACAGGCAACGTGGTTGCCCGCCGCGTCGAACCTATGGGTTTGGACTGTATGCACCCTGCCAAACGGTCCAAACCCGTAGGTTCGTCCGCCATGCCGCCGTCATCGTCTCTTCGGCAACGCAAAATGCCGGCGGCCCCGGATCGCTCCGGAGCCGCCGGCATTTCGTATTAAGCAAACTGCCTTTTTGGCGGCGCTACTCGCCGTCCGGCATCTCGTAGGTCGGGGCCGGACCCGTGGCGTCGGAGACCACGTAGAACTTGCCGTCGGTGTCGACGTCGACCGTAATCTGGTCGCCCTCGCGCACGCGGCCGTCGATGATGGCCTCGGCGATGGTGTCCACGACCTCGGTCTGGATGAGGCGCTTCAGCGGACGCGCGCCGAAGACCGGGTCGAGGCCGCCCACGGCAAGCATCTGCTTGGCCGCCGGCGCGATGTCGAGCGTCATGCGCTCCTTGGCCAGGCGCGCGCGGACGTCGGCGAGCTGGATGTCCACGATCTTCTCGATCTGGGCCATGCCGAGCGGGTGGAACACGACGATGTCGTCGATACGATTCAGGAACTCGGGCCTGAACGTGGCGCGCATGGCCTCATCGACCTCGCGCTTCATGGCCTCGTCATCCTTGCCGGAGAGCTCCGCGATGGCGTTGGAGCCCACGTTCGACGTCATGATGACGATCGTGTTCTTGAAGCTCACCACGCGACCCTGACCGTCGGTCAGACGGCCGTCATCGAGTACCTGCAGCAGGATGTTGAACACATCGGGATGTGCCTTCTCCATCTCGTCGAGCAGGATGACGCTGTACGGACGACGGCGCACGGCCTCGGTGAGCTGGCCGCCCTCGTCGTAGCCCACGTATCCCGGAGGCGCGCCGATCAG
>CASEEY010000119.1 GCA_949287055.1 uncultured Collinsella sp. | reverse complement strand
TTATTTTACATGGCATATGTTGTTATATATGCCATGTAAAATAATCCCTAGGGTGTTTTAACCCTCGCGGGTCGCTCTAACCCCTGGGCGTCCGTCCTCTCACTGACCGACCTAATCTTCGGGCGTCGCTGGGTGTTTCAACCCCAAAGGACGGGTTCCCATACAAACAAAGCGGGCTTTCCGGCACTACTACCGGAAAGCCCGCTCTACATCGCAGGAACGTTTGGACCCGGAAGGTTACTCCTCCATCAGGTCCTCGAGCGCCTCGTCGCCGCTGCCGATGTCGACATGATCGTCATCGCGCGGAGCCTCCATGGCGCCGGCGGCGGCGAGATCGAGCGACTCCTGGCCCTCGGCGACCGCAGGCGCCTTGGCCTTCTTCTTGGCGCTCGTCATGCGCGCCACGGCGGTGACGCAGTCGCCGTCGGCCACCGACATCATCTTGACGCCCTGGGTGGCGCGACCGGTCTTGGAAATCTCGTCGGTCTTCACGCGGATGACCGTCGCGCCCTCGGTGATGATAAATAGCTCGTGCTGCGGGCCGACCGTCTTCATCGCAGCCAGATTGCCCTTCTTCTCGGTCATCTGGATGGTGTAGACGCCCTGGCCGCCACGGTTCTGCTCGGGATAGTCGGCAACCGGGGTGCGCTTGCCGTAACCGCGCTCTGTGATCACGAACAGGTCGCCGCGGCCGTTGGAAATCTCCATGCCCAGGACCTTCGTGTCGCCCTTCATGGTGATGCCGCGCACACCGCTCGTGTCGCGGCCGGTCGCGCGCACCTGCTCCTCGTTGAACATGATGGCCTTGCCGGCGGTGGTGGCAAGGATCACCTTGTCGTTCTCGCGCACGCGGCGCACGTCGAGCAGGTTGTCGCCGCTCTTGAGGTTGATGGCGATGATGCCGTCGCGGCGGCTGCGGTCGTACGCGCTCATGACGGTCTTCTTCACCATGCCGCTCGCCGTGGCGAACATCAGGTACTCGTTGTCGGGGAACTCGCGGCAGGAGATGACGCTCGCGATCTTCTCGCCGTCCTCGAAGGGCAGCAGGTTCACGATCGCGGTGCCGCGCGCCTGGCGCGTGCCCACGGGCAGCTCGTGCACCTTCAGACGGTACACCTTGCCGCGGTTGGAGAAGAACAGCACGTACTCGTGGGTGCTCGCGATGAACATCTCCTCGATGACGTCATCCTCTTTGAGGTTCGCGCCGGTCACGCCCTTGCCGCCGCGCTTCTGCGCGCGGTAGGCGGCCACCGGGATGCGCTTGACGTAGCCGGTGTGGGTGATGGTGACGACCATGTCCTCGTCGGCGATGAGGTCCTCGACGTCCAGGTCCTTCTCGGCGGCGCAGATCTCGGTGCGGCGCTTGTCGCCGTACTTGCGCGAGATCTCGCGCATCTCCTCCTTGATGACCGCAAGGATCTTCTCCTCATGGGCCAGCAGGTCCTCGTAGTAGGCGATGGCGCGACGCAGGCCGTCGAGCTCCTCCTGGATCTTGTCGCGCTCCAGGCCGGTCAGACGGCGCAGCTTCATCTCGAGGATAGCCGTGGTCTGCTCGGACGTGAAGCCGAAGCGCTCGATCAGGCGCTCGCTGGCCTCGGCGTCGGTGCGCGAGGAGCGGATGATGGAGATGACCTCGTCGATGTGGTCGAGCGCGATGAGATAGCCCTCGAGGATGTGCGCGCGGGCCTGGGCCTTCTTAAGGTCGAAGCGCGTGCGACGGGTGACCACGTCGACCTGGTGGTCGATGTAGGCGCGCAGCATATCGCGCAGCGACAGGCACTTGGGAACGCCGCCCACGAGCGCCAGGTTGTTGACGCCGAAGGTGTTCTGCAGCGAGGTGTACTTGTACAGGTTGTTGAGAACGACCTGCGGGATGACGCCCTTCTTGAGCTCGATGACGAGGCGGATGCCCTTCTGGGTGGACTCGTCGCGCATGTCGGAGATGCCCTCGATGCGCTTCTCGTTGACGAGCTGGGCGATCTTCTCCTGCAGCGTGCCCTTGTTGACCTGGTAGGGGATCTCGGTGAACACCAGGCGGTTGCGGCCGGTCTTGGTGGACTCCACATGCGCCTTCGCGCGCACGGTGATGGAGCCGCGGCCGGTCTCGTAGGCCTGACGGATGCCGTCCGAACCCATGATCTGGGCGCCGGTGGGGAAGTCGGGGCCGGGCATGGCGGTCATGAGCTCCTCGACGGTGGCGTCGGGGTTGTCGATGAGCATGCAGGTGGCCTCGATGGCCTCGGTGAGGTTGTGCGGCGGAATGTTGGTGGCCATGCCGACGGCGATGCCCGACGAACCGTTGACGAGCAGGTTGGGGAAGCGCGCCGGGAGCACCTGCGGCTCGGCGAGCGACTCGTCGTAGTTGGGCTGCCAGTCGACGGTGTCCTTCTGCAGGTCGCGCAGCAGCTCCATGGCGGGCTTGGCCAGGCGGCTCTCGGTGTAGCGCATGGCGGCCGCGGAGTCGCCGTCGATGTTGCCGAAGTTGCCGTGGCCGTCGATCAGCGGGGTGCGCATGGAGAACCACTGCGCCAGGCGGACCATGGTGTCGTACACCGCGGAGTCGCCGTGGGGGTGGTACTTACCGATAACCTCGCCGACCGTCCAGGCCGACTTCTTGTGCGGGCGGTTGGGGTAGATGCCCGACTCGTTCATGGCGTAGAGGATGCGGCGGTGCACCGGCTTCAGGCCGTCGCGCACGTCCGGCAGGGCGCGGGCGGTGATGACCGACATCGAGTACTCGATGAAGGACTGCTTCATCTCGCGGCCGAACTCCGAGATCTGAAGCTGGCCGCCGTTGATGTCCTCGCCGGCAGCCTCGCCGCGGTCGACGGTGCCGAAGCTCTCCTCGAGCTCCTCGTCGTCCTCGGTCTCCTCGTCCTCGTCGACCGCGTCGGGATCATAGCCCACGGTCTCGCCGTCGTCGTTTTGCGTCTCGGCGCGCGCAAGCAGGCGGCGCAGGTCCTCGGGCAGGCCCTCGGTGCCCTGCTCGTCGCCGGCGCCCGGCGCGTTGTTCATATCGTCTGCCACGTACTACCTCCTGTGGTTCGGTCGTGGTTCAGTGCATTCAAGACAAGAAGCGACAAGTTTGCACCTGGCCCCATTTTGCCGTGGGTTGGTTGGGGACGTGTTCCTTCCAACCCATTTTTCAAGCGAATGGATCATCACCTTCAGCTCGACGGCCGGTTTCTCAGGTACCGCAGATTGTCCCGAACGAGGAGGGCATAGGCCTTAAGGGCCATGCCCGACGAGTGAGGGGCAAGGTGCGGTGCCTGGGAAAGCCGACCTTACGCGTCGAGGAACCTTGCATCATGTGCGTGCTTCTCGATGTACTCGCGGCGAAACTCGACCTGGTTGCCCATGAGCTCGCGCACGGCACGGTCGGCCACGGCGGCGTCCTCGATGGTCACGCGCTGCAGGATGCGCGTCTTGGGATCCATCGTGGTCGAGGCCAGCTGCTTGGGATCCATCTCGCCCAGACCCTTGTAGCGCTGGACGGTGTAGCCGCGGCGCTTCTTGGTGGTCTTGCCGTCGGCATCCTCGCCCTCGTCGGGATTGAGACCCAGGCTCTTGATGGTATCGCGCAGGATCTCCTCCTCCGGCTGGCGGCCGTTGGGGTAGACGTAGTGGATCTTGTTGCGCACCTTGATGCCGAAGATCGGCGGGCACGCCACGTACACGTAGCCGGCGTCGATGAGCGGACGCATGTACTTGTAGAAGAACGTCAGCAGCAGGATGCGGATGTGTGCGCCGTCGACGTCGGCGTCCGTCATGATGATGATCTTGTGGTAGCGGGCCTTGGTGATGTCAAAGTCGCCGCCGTCGCCGGTGCCGTTCGTCACGCCGCAGCCGATGGCGGTGATGAGCGACTGGATGGTGTCCGACGAGAAGGCGCGATGGTCGCCCACGCGCTCGACGTTCAGGATCTTGCCGCGCAGGGGCAGGATGGCTTGGATGTCGCGGCGACGGCCGTCCTTGGCCGAGCCGCCTGCGGAGTCGCCCTCGACGATGAACAGCTCGGTCATCTCGGCGTCGCGCACCGAGCAGTCGGCGAGCTTGCCGGGAAGCGAGGCGGTCTCGAGCAGGCTCTTGCGGCGCGTGGCCTCGCGGGCCTTACGGGCGGCGTTGCGCGCGCGGCTGGCCTGCTGGGCCTTCTTGATGATCTCGCGGGCCTGCTTGGGGTGCTCCTCGAGGTACTCGGCGAGACCCTCGGACACCACCTTGCGCACGAGCGTGCGCATGAAGGAGCTGCCGAGCTTGGCCTTCGTCTGACCCTCGAACTGCGGGTCGGCGAGCTTGACCGAGATGACGGCGGCAAGGCCCTCGCGGACGTCGTCGCCGGTCAGCTTGTCGGTGTCCTTCTTGAGCAGGTTCTGCTTGTGGGCGTAGTCGTTGATGACACTCGTGAGCGCGGTGCGGAAGCCCTCGAGGTGCATGCCGCCCTCGGGGGTGTAGATGTCGTTCGCGAAGCTCATGACCGTCTCGGAGTACGAGGTGTTCCACTGCAGGGCGACCTCGACCTCGCCGGTGCGCTCCACAGGCGCGTCAGGCTCAGAGGAGCCGGCCAGGTAGATGGGCTTCTTCAGGCCGTCGGGGATATCCTTGCCCTCGTTCAGGAACTTGACGAAGTCGATGATGCCGCCGGCGTAGCAGAACTCGTCCACGCGCGGGGCGAGCTCGCGCTCGTCCTTGAGGATGATCTTCAGGTTCTTGTTCAAAAACGCCGTCTCCTGCAGGCGGTTGCGCAGGGTGTCGTAGTCGTAGACGGTCGTCTCGAAGATGTCGTCATCGGGCCAGAAGGTCGTGGTGGTACCCGTCGTCTTGGACTTGCCGACCTCGATCATCTTCTGCGTGGTCTTGCCGCGCGAGAACTGCATCTCGTAGATCTTGCCGTCACGGCGGACCTGGACGACCATCTTCTTGGACAGCGCGTTGACGACCGAGACGCCCACGCCGTGCAGGCCGCCCGAGACCTTGTAGGCCGAGTTGTCAAACTTGCCGCCGGCGTGCAGAATGGTCATGACGACCTCGAGCGTCGGAATCTTCTTGACCGGGTGCTTGTCCACCGGGATGCCACGGCCGTTGTCGACGACCGTGATCGAGTTGTCCGGGTGCACCGTCACTTCGATCTTGGAGCAAAAGCCCGCCATGGCCTCGTCGACGGAGTTGTCCACGATCTCCCACACCAGATGGTGCAGACCGCTGGAGCTCGTCGAGCCGATATACATGCCGGGGCGCTTGCGAACGGCGTCGAGACCCTCGAGAATCTTAATCTCGGAACCGCCGTACTCGTTCTTTTTCGCCACGCACATCTCCTTTTCCTCAAGACGTGTAGCTAACCTTATATAGTCAAGACGTGTAGCTAACCTTATATAGTTTATAGGAATACCAGGGGTATGACAGCATGGTTCAAATACCCCTACAAGACCACCAAATGCGTTTTAAGACCCGTATGCATCCCTATCCGACTTCGGGAAGTAATCATGCGCAAACGAACGGTGTAGGGGCTTTTGGCTGTTCATGGAATAGTAAGCCGGATGTCAGGGATCTGTAAGGCCACACCTTCCAGCGGAATATAGCACCCTGTTACCTTTATTTATGAGTTTATCGCATCAAATTGTATATATTTTCATTATGGGCCCATGTCGAAGTTCCATTGCTGGCACACCCATAACACCACTATTCAGATACCGGAGGATACACTCGATGCGCAGGAACGATAACAATGGCCTCCTACGCGGTAGCTACAATTCAGAACAGTCGGATAACAGGGTTCGCGACTCGGCGGTGGCAGCCATTTGGTGTGTTGTCGGCGGATACTGGGGGTTGCACGAGATCTATCTCAACCGTCCTGTTATGTACCTCGTTCGCAACGGCTTACTCGCAGCCATTATTGCCCTATCGGACTTCATAAGCTCCAACATTCCCGTAACCGTGTACATGGCGCTAGTGTCCCTTGAGTCCATTGCGCTTATTCGCGGCAAGGTACCGTTCAACTCTCGCTCGATGATCTCGCTCAGCAAACCCAGCACGGCAACATGGGTCGTCTCCCATGCATTGACCTTGGTGGTGCTGATTGGGGCCCTGTGTGTTGGATTCGTTCCAGCTTAAATTTTAATGTAAAACCTATACCTAAAATTAGTTTTGGTTGATCTCGCACGGATGCTTTCCTTATTGATGGAGTCCGCCCATTTGGTCCTTGTTGATGATTTTGTGCTCGAGGCTGGCTTTTGGTCCTTGTTGATGATTTTGTGCTCGAGGCTGGCTTTCATCGCCTTTTTGAGGGCGTCGCGCAGTCGCGGGTCCTCGATGGGGGAGACTTCGCCCTCCAGCGCCGACTCTTCGGCGGGCGTAAGCGGGCGGGCAGGGGCCGCGGGCGGGCGGACAGAAGACGTCGCACCGGCGGCGCGAGCGCTTTTTATACGGTGTGGCGTGTAACCCGGACGTGTGAGCTGCACTTTTATGTTTGCTATATCCACACCGCGGCGATACATACGCGCACGGATGATCTCCCGCATCATGGTGAGCTCGGCCACCCACGAGGATCCGTCGGCGTACACGATCAGCTCGTTGCTCTCGGGCACGTAGTGCAGGCCGGTCACATGCGCGCCTTCGCGCGTACCGGCGCAGACCTCGTTCCATGCGCGGTACACGTCACGACTCGCCTCGGCGGCGTGCATCTGGGCGCGGCGGGTCTCGCTCGCCTGATCAAGGATGCGATGGCGCTCGGCGGGCAGAAAATCCGCCAAAGAATGCGTCTCACCGGACCGCTTCGACTGCGTCATTCCAGCTCACCGCCCTCGTGCTCCGGTTCGGTCGCACCGATGCGCACCACGCGGGCGCGCTCGAGCAGCTCATCGGTAAAGTACCCGAGGTTCGTCGTGGTGATGACGGTTTGGATCTCGTCGGCGATGAAGCGCACGACCGCCTCGCGGCGAGATGCATCCAGCTCGCTCATCACGTCATCGAGCAGCAGCAGGGGGTTGTAACCCAGAATGTCGCGCGTCACCTCGACCTCGGCGATCTTCCACGCCAACACCAGGCTGCGCTGCTGCCCCTGGCTGGCAAACGAGCGGGCCTCGCGACCGTCGATCAGAAACACGATCTCGTCGCGGTGCGGTCCGACCAGCGTCATGCCGCGGCGCGCCTCTTCCTCGCGCGTCTCTGCTAAAGCCGCAGCCAGATACCCTGCGACTGCGTCGCGGTCGCGCGATGACTCGGTCGGGATATCACCCACCGACGCGCGGTAGCGGACGTCGACCGTTTCACGTGGAGCGATGGAGGCGTAGACCTCAACGAGATGCGCACGGACGCGCTCGAGGAGCGCCAGACGATGCACCAGCACCGAGGCGCCGGCGGTGATGAGCGTCTCGTCCCACGCACTCAGCAGGTCACGCGGGGCAAACCGGTCTTTCAGCAGGTTGTTGCGCTGTTCGAGCGCGCGCTCGTAGGTCGAAACGAGCTGCGCGTAGCTCTCGTTGAGCTGCACGCCGAAGTCGTCGAGGGCGGCGCGACGCACGCTCGCGGAGCGCTTGATCATGTCCAGATGATCGGGGCAGAACAGCACGCTCGGCAGCACGCCGCGGATGCCGGCGGCAGGGACGCGCTTGCCGTTGCGGGTGAAGGTGCGCCGGCCGCGCTCGGAAACCATCCCCATGTCGAGCCGACGGCCGTCACCCGCCAGCGAAAGCGCGAGCTCGGCCCTGGTCGCCCCGTCGCGCACGAGGTCGACAGGGGAGGGACGGCGGAAGGACTGCCCAGCCGTGAGCAGCTGCAGCGCCTCGACCAGATTGGTCTTGCCTGCGGCGTTGGGACCGACGAGCACGGTGATGCCCTCGTCGAGCTCCAGCTCAAACGACTCGTAGCTCCGAAAATCATGTGCGACCAGACGCTGCGCAAAGATGCCCACGGCGCATCACCTCCTCATCCCGACTGGTTAGATGCGGACGGGCATGACCAGGTACAGGTAGTTGATCTTGTCGTAGGACTTGAAGATGCCCGCCTGGCTGTAGGACTGCAGCTCGAGCGTGATCTCCTTCTCGCGCGACAGGACGTTCAGGCAGCCGAAGATGTAGTGGTAGTTGAAGGCGATGACGCCCGAGGCGCCCTCGACCTCGACATCGATGGTCTCCTGCGCGCGGTCCTGGTCGTTGGAGATGGCGGACAGACCCATGGTGCCGGTCTCGGCCGAGATCTCAAACTTGACCGCGGAGTTGGCCTGGGCGACGACGGCGACGCGCTTGAGCGCGGCCGTGAAGGCCTCCACGTCGATCTTGACGGTCGTGGCGCAAGTCGGCGGCAGGAGCGCCTTGTAGTTGGGATAGGTGCCCTCGATGCGGCGCGACACGTAGGTGGTGTTGCCCGCGGCGAAGACGACCTGCGTATCGGTGGAGCCGATCATGATGGTGTTCTGGCTGCCCATGATGCTCAGCGCGTCGTTCAGGGCCTCAGCCGGCACGTTGAGGGCAAAGCTGCCGTCGAGCGACGAGGTCTCGACCTGCGTGTCGCACACCGCCAGACGGTACGAGTCCGTGGCGACCAGGCGCACCGTGTTGTTCTCCACGGTCATGTACACGCCGTTCAGCACCGGGCGGTTCTTGTCGGTCGAGGTGACGCGCCACACGCGCGAGACCATCTCGGAGAGGATGTCGCACGGCAGCTCGACCGAGCGCTCGAGCGCGATGGTCGGAAACTCGGGGAAGTCGCTCGGGTCGAGGGTGTTGAGGCTGAACGAGCTCTTCTCGCAGGCGATGGAAACCTGGCGGTCCACGACCTCAAACGAGACGGGCGCATCGGGCAGCGTCTTGGTGATGTTGGAGAGCATCTTGCAGGGAATGACGATCTCGCCCTCCTCGTCCACGCGCGCGGCGATGCGGTGACGGATCGAGATCGTGTAGTTGGAGGTGTGGAACTCCAGCACGCCCTCGGTCGCACGGATGAGCACGCCCGAGAGGATGGGGAGGGTGCTCGCGCTCGCGACGCCCTTCATGACGGTGGCGAGTGCCTCGGCGAGGGCAGGTTGGCTTACGGTGAATCTCATGTCCTTGGGGTCCCTTCTTTTCTTTCTTCTGTATATATCTAACAAACAATAGTAATAAGCATGTCGACGCTGTGGAAAACCGCCGTCATGCCTGCGTCAGAGCGTTGTCGGCTTTTCGTGAGGG
>CASEEY010000118.1 GCA_949287055.1 uncultured Collinsella sp. | reverse complement strand
GCAAGGGCTCGGAAGGATCCGAGCGCGAGACCGTGCTTCTGGCCAGTCAGGGTGTGGACAACAAGACCGTCCCGACCATCCTGTGCGACGAGGACGACGTGGCGGGCAACCATGGCGCCACCATCGGCCATGTACGCCCCGAGCAGCTGTTCTATCTTGGCTGCCGCGGCCTTTCGCAGGAGGCCGCCGAGGCGCTGTTCGTGTCCGCCAAGCTGGAGGACGCAGCGCTTTCCGCTCCCGATGAGGACATCCGCGCCAACGTGGTGCGCCTAGGCTCGGCGCTCGTCGACGACTTCGCCGATTTCGAGGAGGAGATCGCATGATCGACATCGAGGCAAATCCCTATAAGGCGGACTTTCCGCTGCTCGCGGGTAAGCCCGAGATCGCGTTTCTGGATAGCGGCGCCACCGCGCAGCGCCCCGCCTGCGCACTCGATGCGCAGCGCCGCTTCTACGAGACCATGAATGCCAACCCGCTGCGCGGCCTGTATTCGCTCTCCGTCGAGGCGACCGAGGCCATCGCGCAGGTGCGCGCCCAGATCGCACGCCTGCTCGGTGCGGTTGACGAGCGCGGGCGCGCGGAGGCGCGCGATATCGTGTTCACGCGCAACGCAAGCGAGTCGCTGAACCTTGTGGCGAAGTCGTTCGCTCCGTGCGTGCTCCAACCGGGCGACGAGGTCGCCATCACCATCATGGAGCACCATTCCAATCTCATCCCCTGGCAGCAGGCCTGTCGGGCGGCGGGCGCCACGCTCGTGTATCTCTATCCCGAGCAGGACGGCACGATCACCGACGACGAGATCGCCGCCAAGGTGGGTCCGCGCACCAAGATCGTCGCCGCGGGCCACATATCCAACGTGATGGGCGTGGAGAACCCCATCGCCAAGCTGGCAGAGGCCGTGCACGCGCAGGGCGGCTACCTTGTGGTCGACGGCGCGCAGTCGGTACCCCACATGGCAGTCGACGTGCGCGCGCTCGGTGCGGACTTCTACGTCTTCTCCGCGCACAAGGCACTCGGCCCCATGGGCATCGGCGTGCTGTGGGGACGCCATGAGCTGCTCGAGCAGATGCCGCCCATGCTCACCGGCGGCGAGATGATCGACTCGGTGACCGAGCAGGATGCGGTCTGGGCACCGGTTCCCGAAAAGTTCGAGGCGGGCACGCAGGACGCCGCCGGCATCTACGCCACCGGTGTGGCCCTCACCTACCTCACCGAGACCGTCGGCTACGAGGCCGTGGCGGCACGCGAGGCGGCGCTGATCGCGTACACGATGGAGCGCATGGCAGAGCTGCCCTACGTCGACATCATCGGACCCGCCGAGGCGGCGCGCCATCATGGCGTCATCAGCTTCAACGTCCGCGGCATCCATCCGCACGACGTGGCGAGCATCCTCGACATGAGTGGGGTGTGCATCCGCGCCGGGCACCACTGCGCCCAGCCGCTGCTCACCTGGCTCGGCGTCGAGAACCTCGCCTGCTGCCGCGCGAGCCTGGCCTTCTACAACGACAAGAGCGACGTCGACCGCTTCGTCGACGGACTCGCTTCCGTCTGGTCCACCTTCAACGCATAGCGTCACGCCGAGGCGGCACCGCCCCACCACCCGCGACTTCCAAGGAGCACCCGCATGGGCAACCTTTACACCTCCACCACCTTCATGGAGCACAACTCGCACCCCGACTACAAGTACGAGATGGACTCCCCCACCCACGAGCACGACGGCATCAACCCCAGCTGCGGCGACGAGCTGACCCTGCAGCTGCGCGTGGAGGACGGCGTGATCGAGGAGGCGAGTTTCACCGGCCACGGCTGCGCCATCTCGCAGGCGTCGGCAGACATCATGGCCGAGCTCATCACCGGCGAGACCGTCGAGGAGGCGCGCCGTCTTTCGGGGCTGTTCTTGGCGATGATCCGCGGCGAGGAGCTCTCCGATGAGGACTACGAGGATCTGGACGAGGCGGCGCAGCTGAAGGACATCTCCCACATGCCCGCCCGCGTGAAGTGCGCTGAGCTCGCCTGGCGCACGCTGGACGGCATGCTCGCCGAATAGGCCGTGTAAAGAGAATAGAGGGCTTACCTCCTATTGCATCCAAAGCGGAGCCGTCTCGGCCTTGTCGAGACGGCTCCGCTGGGTTACGGACGCAACCTTGCGCCTTCACATTGCACGATCACGATCTCATGTATGGCAAGAATAGGCCCGCCAGCATCGCCAAGACGACGCCCACCACGAGCGGAATGAAGAAGATGCCCAGATCGAGCGCAAGCAGTACCGCCCCCAGCAGGCCGAAGGCCACAAGAATCGCGACGCAGACCGCCATGGTGCGGCGCCTCACCCATGCCTGCGCCAATCGCGGCATCTCGGGATTCGCCGCAACAAGCTCATGGGTGTCGGGAAGCAAGGCATATGCCTCCGCCGCCTCACGCTCCTCGAGCGATGCGGCGTTTCGCTCGTTATACCGTGCCACGTTCAGGCGAGCCCGCATAAGCGACGCCCAGACCGATGACCACGCTGCCACAGCGCCCCATGCGAACAGCGAGCACAGCCCATCGCCCACATGGAACAGCGGGCCCGCCTTGATGCCGCAGGCGATAAGCGCGATTGCGCTCGACACGCCTGCTGCAACCCGGGCGCGACGCACGAGCGCCGAGGTCGCCTTGCGCTGCCCGTCGGTATAGAAGTCCTCCACGTACGGATAGCGACCGCGAAAACCCAGATGCCGATAGACCGCAACGGTGGCGAGCAACAGGCCTACAAGCAACCCGATCACAAGCGCGGGTAATCCATAGGTGCACCGCGACAAGAACGAAGGCACGGGTTCTCCAGCGTCAACGACGACAAGCGACGTTGGCGAGGTACCGAAGAACACAGCGATCGACAGGAGGGGCACTCCGACCGCGCAAGCAATCAGAAGCGCGCGCGAACGCATGTGGCAGTCGTATCCGCATACGTCCGTCGGCAACGCGTCTGCGGGGATCGCGAGGGCCGGCCTCGCCCCGATCTTCGTCATATCCCCGCGCACCAGATCATTCAGATCGCATTCGAAGATGCCGCACAGACGCACCAGTTTGGTCATCTCGGGATACGCCCTCCCCGATTCCCACTTCGAAATCGCCTGTCTGCTCACCCCCATAAGCATCGCAAGCTGCTCCTGTGTCATGTTGTGACTCGACCGCAGATGGTAGAGGTTCTCGGAAAAGCCCATGATCGCTCCCTTCGCCTGGCGCTTTCCTTATGCCCCCATCCTGCGGGTTGCGCGTCGGTAGCGCCACCACCTTACGGTTGCGTTTCGGTTGCGGGACACGTTTTTTGCTCCAACCATGAAAAAAGGGACAGAGCAGGCAAGCTGCTCCATCCCTTAGGCGAAAAACGTCTGGCGTGATGCCGCGCGCCGAGCTGTTACAGCGCGACGGGCGTCACCACGTTGTCGTCGGCGTCGAACTCAAGCGGCGCCGGCTCGTCGAGCGCCTCGATGCCGGGGTACTTGCCCGCCTTGACATCCTCGTAGTACGCGGCAGACAGCATGATCTGGCCGATATGCAGACTGTTGGCGATGCGCACCATGCGCACCGGCTTGCCCTCGATGCCGTTGCAGGTGCGGATGCACAGCTGGATGGCCTCCTTGTCGGTGGCCACGACGCACGGGATGCAGGCGCTCTTCAGCACCGTAGAGGTCAGGCAGTTGGGATACATGGCCTCGATGTCCATGACGTCGAAGATCTTGGAGGTGATGGCGCTCGCCAGGCCGACGCCCAGCGCGTTGCCGTGGGAGATCTCGGACAGGTTCAGAAACGCGGTGCGCTGCACCTGGATGCCGCCGTGCGCGTACTCGGTCGAGAACGTGCCGGTGATGTTGGGATCCACACCCGTGCCGGAGTAGTTCTTGCCGATCTCGTCGACCACGAGCACATCGCCCTCACCGACGATCAGCGACGGCATGTTGGCCTTGGCGACCTCGAGCAGCTCCGCTTCGCGCTCGAGGATGTTCTCGGGCAGGATCGCCTCGATCATCGCCGTCTCGTCATAGGCGTTCTCGATGCAGGGAATCGCGAACAGGATCGGCGCCTTCTCGAGCACGACAGCGGCCATGGTGGGGATGTTCTGGCCGATCTTGCCCATGCCGTCGGAATGGACGGTCTGCGCACCCACCTGCTTGCCCAGGCCAACGGTCATCATCTTGCACGGACCGGACTCGTGCGTGCCGCGGAAGGCGTTGTGCGGCTTGAGACGGCAGGAGACGATGATGCCGTCGGACTCGTAGGCGTTGCGGTCGAGCACGACGCGCTTGCCAAGGCTCGAATATCCCAGCTCGACGACCTCCATGGAGCTCTTGATGGGACAGCCCATGGCCTCCTCGGTGATACCGAAGCCGGCGAGCATCTCCTTCTGGCCCTCGGCGGTGGCGCCGCCGTGGCTTCCCATGGCAGGCACGATGAAGGGATGGGCGCCGCGGCGCTTCACGGCGTCGACGACGGCCTTCGTGATGATGTCGACATTGCGGATGCCACGGCTGCCCGCCGTAATGGCGATGTTCATGCCCGGCTTGATCTTCGCGGAGAACTGGGGCTGGGCGATCTGCTCCTCAACAATCGCGGGAATCTGCTCGGCGGAGATGCTCTCGCGCGGGAAGGTCTGACGCGCATGGAACATCTCGGGAATCTCGACGCCGGCAAGCAGCTTGGATACAGTGCCGCCCTTGGTGACCTTCATGGAAAACCCCTTTCTCCAAGGATATTGAACCGATTTCATCCTAATCGTGGAGAACGGGTTGCCCCATGGTACAGATGCCAAGGTTACCGCATTCGCTATCTCGAAAAACCCTTCCGCAGACCATGTGCGGAAGGGTTTTCACACAGCCAGCCGTCCCATGGGCTGTCGGACGAAGTTATCCAAGTTCACCCTGAAGGCTTTGGCGAATCCGCTACATCCGAACGCGGGCGATAACGCCGGTACCCAACCCCGTCAGGCGCTCAACCTGCCTGATCGTGAGGCCATTGCCCCGCATCGAGGCAAGGACGGCGTTGCGCTGCGAAATCGGCAGGCTCTTCACGGCCGAGGCGTCCGCATATCCAAATGCCCGCGCGATGTCGTTTGCCATCGTACGCGCCTCGTCGTCCGTCACCTTTACGGCTCCCTCAAAGCCCACGTCTTTCACCGATACGCCAGCGCACAGCTCGACAAAACCCTTCGGCCCATCGAGCAAATCGAGCACGAGCTCGGTCGCGCACAAGCCGTCGCTCTCGCCGTCGGCATACTCGCGATAGCTGCTCCACCGATATTCGGGCGCAGGACATATCCCTGCCTTCTCCGGATTGATATGAACATAGCGGACGGATGCGATCAGATACTCATCATCCTCGATTGGCTCGCTGAAGAACCGCTGCTGGAACACGCTGCCCACATGGCCGGTCTTCCGGTTGAAATACTTCGCGTACGCTCCCAGCAAACTGCCGATGACAGGGGCGAAGCGCTGCGAGTCGTCCTGCACCACGAGATGCACGTGGTTGTCCATGAGGCACCACGCGATAAGGGACACCTCGCGATCTCTCACGATGCGCTCAAGACGCTCGAGAAAGGCCTCCCTATCCGCATCATCATAAAAGATGAGCTGACGGCCGTTCCCGCGCGCGACGACGTGGTACAGCCCAGATTCAGAGATACGACGAGGTGCGGTTGGCATGGTCCCTCCCAATGTAAAAAAATCCCTAGGGT
>CASEEY010000117.1 GCA_949287055.1 uncultured Collinsella sp. | reverse complement strand
GCGGTCAGCACCTCGATCTCGAAGATGTCGCCGTTGCTTCCGTTCTGACGCGGCAGGAACGTCACGTCGGTCAGGTCGTACAGGTCGCCCAGATCAAAGATGAGGTACTGAGGCATATACACGGCATTGATGTAGTTGGAGTGCCAGTAGGTAGCCTCGTCGTAGTCGAGCACGTTGTCAGCCTCGCCATCCTCGCCGGAGCTGGCAGGCATCTCGCTCGACGCGCGCACAACGGTCACGCCGGTGTCGGCGCTCGTGTTGATCAGCGTGTCCTCATCGATCGGACGCATCACGAGGCCGTCGATCGCATCCTCGATGGCGACCACGGCGGCCGCCACATCGTTGGCGGTGTAGCCCTCGGAAGCGATGAGCTCCTCGGCTGCCTGGACCGCAGCGGTCAACGCCGCAAAGCTGTCCTCGGTGTAGGCGTCGGCGCTGTAGGAGCCCGCCTGCTGAATCGCCGCGACAAGCTCGCTCGTATCGACACCGGCCTTAACGGCCACCTCGTAGGTCTCCTCGACGGCGGGGTCGAGCGCGGAGGCAACGGTGATCGTCGCCGTGCCCTCGGCGTTACCGCGCACGTACCACACGATGTTACCATCGGCGTCAGCCACGGAGGTGACGCTTGCAACGGTCGGGTCGGAGCTCTCCACGGTGTAGTACGGGTAATCGATGCCGCTCGTCTTGACCGTAGCGCTCACGCGGGCCAGCTCGCCTGCGTAGAGCTCGGTGGCGTTCTCGCCGAGCTCGATGCCCTCGACCGTGCCCTCGGTAGCGGCGTAGTTGAAGTTGACCTCGCCGAGCGTGAGCATGCGGTTGTCGGGGTTGTCGAGACCGGGCGCCGTACCGGTGGAGGTGAGCGGCGTCAGGGTGACACTCGTCACCAGCTTGCCGGCGTTCTCCTCGGACACCTGCAGCGTGAAGGTCTCAGGGATCGTCTCACCCTCAGTGAACGCGAACTCCTGCGTCGTGTCGTCCTCGAAGGTGATGGTCGCGTTCATGCTCTTGATCGCACCGTTGCTGCTGGCAGCGCCGTTGTAGACGACCACGTTGTCGAGCTCGGAGGGCTCGGCGAAGTTGAACGTGATGTCGGCGGGCAGGGCGATATCCTGGTCGAAACTGTCGACGCCCAGGAACCACTTGAACTCGAAGTTGCGGTCGGTCGTGCCGCCATCGAACAGGCCATCGAAGCTCTCCTGCTGGACGAACTTGGAGACGTTGCCGTCCTCGGCGATATCGGTCACGGCGTCGTTGGTGATCGTGATGCTCTCGAACGCATCCTGGCCGTACTCGCCTGCCTCGGACTCGGGCGCGTCGGGGATCTCCGGCGCGGAGCCGTCGGAAGCGACCTCGACGAAGTCGTAGGTCGGGCCGATGAGCCAAGCGGTGGAGTCAAGCGCAATCGCGTCGACATCGTGTTTGGCGCGCAGCGTGAAGGAGGCCACAACGCCCGTGCCGCTGTAGAGGCTCTTGTCGCCGCTGTTCGCAAACGCGAGGTTGACCGAGCTCGTGCCGTCACCGAACACCTTGTCGATGGAGAGGTTCTCCATGCTCGCGGTGTAGGGGCTCTGCGTGATGCTGTCGGCGACCAGCTCGAAATCGTCCGACGCGAAGTGGACGAGTGCGCCGAAGGCATTCACGCCCGAGGCGTCCGCAGCGTACAGGTCGACGGTGATCTCGTCGCCTTCCTTGGCAGACGTGGCACTCGGAATCAGCGCAATGTCGCCGGAGACCTTATCGGTCTTGGCGGTCCCGCCATCGAGCTTGAACATGGTGAAGGCGTAGTCGTACACGTCGTAGGCGTCGTTGGCGTTGATATCGCCGAAGCCCTTGGCGATCTGGCTGGCAAACGTGTCGGCCGTGTTGCCGCGGTTCTCGACACCCAGGTAGTTGGTGAGGTTCGTCTTGTCCTCGCTGCCCACGGTACCGGGGTTGACGGTGCTGCCAACCTCGAACGACGTGCTGTCGTCGGTCTTGTAGAGCGCCAGCTCGGCTGCCGAGAAGTGGCCGCTGTTGGACTTGAGCGGCGTCAGGCGCAGGTAGCGCGCCGCATGGCCGGACAGGTCGACTTCCTTGGACTCCAGCTTACCGGCGCCGGAGTTATCCCAGTCGTGCGTATCGCAGTCGGTCCAGTGCGTGCCGTCCAGGCTGACCTCGATCTTCATCTGGCTGATGTTGCCGTTGCCGCCGTTGTCCTGGCGCGGCGTGTACACGAACTTGTCGAGCACATAGGCCTCACCGTAATCGATGGTCATGGGGATGCCCATCTCGGTGCCGTTGGACGAGTGGAACATGTTGTTGTAGTCGTGATCGAACGCGTTGTCGATCGCGCCCCAGTTCTCGCCGCCCGCGTAGTCGACGCTCACCGGCGTGGGAACGTTGCGCCACGGGTCCTCAAGCGAGGCAGTCGTGAGCTCGGGCTCGCTCCACGCCGAATAGCCGTCGGCGTTGCGCGAGCGCACCTTGTAGGTGTGGGTGCTGTTGTAGGCAAGGTCGACGTGCTCGTACTCGGTCACATCACCCACGGAGAACACCGTGCCGTCGACCTTGAGCTCATAGCTCGTGGCATCGGCGACCGCGCTCCACGTGAGCTTGATGCTCGTCGGGGTCTTGGCGTCCTCGGGAGCCGCAAGGTCCGCCGGAGCGGCCAGGCTCTCGTTCAGCTGGTCGGCGGGAAGCTCGCCGTTGTTCTCGAAGCCCTTGATCGTGAGGGTCTGATCGGCGGCGGCAACGTCGGCGCGCGCGAACTTGACGAGGACCTTGGGCGTGCGCTTGACGTCCTTGACCATGTCGGCGAGCTCCTGCTCCTCCTCGGAGGCAAACGTCTCGATGACGGGAGACTCGTCGTAGAAGTACACGGCCTCGCCGTCGGCGGGCTCGGCGGCGTCGAACGCCTCCTTGCTATCGACCTCCGTCAGCTCGAGCGCGGTGTCGCCCGTAGCGGCCTCGATGCTCTCGGGCTTGGCCGACACGCTCACCTTGAAGGTGGTCGAACGGTTGGGCTCGTAGCCGTCGTAGCCGCCCGTGGAGGCGTTGGCCGTAAACGTGGCGACATCGCCCTCGACCTGGGAGGTGTAGACCGTCTCGACATGACCGTTGTAGTCGATGTTGTCGATCGTGCCGTACTCCTCGTCCTCCTCGGTCGTGTTGGTGATGGACGAACCGTCATCCTCGTAGGAGGTGTAGCTGTTCTCGCCGGCGATGGGATAGAAGTCCACGATGCGCGAGGTCTTGTCCAAGCCGTCGGGGTTGCTCTCGGTGACCTCCTGCGGGTTGTTGTTGGCCTCGTACATGGGCACGATGGCGTTCGCCTTGACGAACAGGGGAAGCTTCCACAGCGGGGCATCGTAGTTGTTGATGACCTGGCCGCCGCGATACTGCTCGCCGGTCCAGTAATCGATCCAGATGTCGTCGGCGCTGCCCGGCAGGAAGATGTTGTTGCGGACGTCGTTGCCGTCCCCGTCGGACGCGGTGTCCTGGTAGACGGGCGCCACGAGGAAGTCGCCGCCGAACATGTACTGGTACTGCGTGGCCTCGCTCGCCGCGTACTCGGAGTCGTCCTCGAGCAGCATGGCACGGATCATGGGCAGGCCCGCGTCGTCGTTGCCCGTCCAGTCCTCGATGTTGGCCGCGGAGGCAGCGCTCGAGTAGATGTAGGGCATGAGCTGGGACTTGAGCTTGAGATACATGCGGCTGATGCCGGTGTAGGGATCGCCGTGGACGTAGGGGCCCTTGGCGAGGCTGCCCCAGCCGTCCATGTCGAGCATAAGCGGCGTGAAGGTCTTCCACTGGTAGTCGCGCGTGGCGATCAGCGGGTCGCCACCGAAGATACCGTCCATGTCGGAGCCGATGTTGGGGTTGCCCGACAGACTCTGGCCGATGTAGGTCGGGATGTGGAAGCGAATGTACTCCCAGTTGCCGCCGGTCTGGTCGCCGGTCCAGATGCCGCCGAAGCGCTGCGTGCCCGCCCAGCCGTCGAGCGTGACGATGTTGGGACGCTTTTCCGCCTTGGTGGTCACGATGTCGTAGGCCTGCTTCGTGCCGTTCAGGCCGAAGGAGTAGCCGGAGCCGACCCAGGCCACGTCCGTCTTGAGCGAGGAGACGCCGCCCACGGTGACCTCGTCCTCGAAGTTACGCAGCTTCTGCCACTGAGTGCCCTCGTCGGAGTCGGGGGTGAGGTTGGACTGGGTCCACAAGCCCGTCTCGACGCCGTTGGCGTTGGCGTACTCGGTGAACGCAGCGAGGTTCTCGACGTTGGCGCGCACGGCAGCCAGGCGCGCGGGCAGGCTCTCGCCGTTCTCGCCGAGGCCGCCGGTTTTCTCGTAGCCGTTGTGGCCATAGCCCGCACCGTAGCCGTCGTTGGGGAGGAACCAGCCGAGCGGCATGTCGTTGTCGCCGTATTCGTCGATGACGGCGCGCGCGGAATACTCGTAGGGAGTCTCGCCTTTGTAGTTCTCCGCGGACTCGGTCAGCACCTCGTCGGGACCGTTCAACGACTCGGCCGTCATGCCCTCGGGCACGACGTAGCCGTCACCGCGGCCGTACTCGTAGGTGGTGTTGCCGCCCTCGCCGTCCGTCGCCGGGGTGTCGGCGGAGTCGGTGCCCTTGATGGTCCAGGCCTGACCGCCGCCCTGCTGGGTGTCCGACCAGCCGTCGCGGTTGTAGGCGTTCAGATGGCCCAGATAGAAGGCATACTCGGGCAGCAGGACCGGATCGCCCGTCACGGTGAAGTAGTCCTGCAGCAGGTCCTGGGCAACCGGCGTGGTCGACGAAGAACCGGCGTTGTCGGACACGAAGTAGTACGCGTCGAACTCGCCGTCCGTATGCTTCGCGGCAACCGTGTTCGCATCGGTATCGCCGAAGTCGTAGGAGCCCTCGGCAAACGTGTTGCGCAGAACGCCGTAGCCGTCACTGGTCCAATAGAACGGGTTGGGCGAGGCGACGCCGCCGTCAACCCAGTTGTTGGTGTTGACGATCTGGATGGTGTCACCGGTGTGCAGGAAGCGGCCGTTCTGGGTGCCGCCGCCGAAGAAGTTCTCGCCATCCTGGCGCACGAGCTTCTGCGTGGTCCCCTTGTTCGTGATGGTGAGCGCCTCGGACTCCTGGAAGACGACGTCTCCCGCGGCGTTGGTGACCGTCATCTTGCCCGTGGCCTTCTCGAAGGAGAGCGTCACGGTACCGTCGGACACGGTGATGGCATCGTCGGTCTCGCCCACCTGAGCGGCGGGATGCTCATAGGTGTCCGACGTGTCGGGCTGAGCCTGGATGCGCGCGACGTGGTTCTTGCTGCGCGGCGTGGCGTAAGCCGAGAAATCGCCGGACAGGTCGACGTTGTAGCGGAAGATGCCCGGCTCGAGGAACGTGATCTTGGCGGTCACGTTGTCGTTGAACGTGACGTAGGCCACGTACGGGCTCGTCTCATCCACTTTGGCTGAGACGGCAGAGGTCAGCGTGCCTTGGTACTCAGACGCTTGGGACGCATCGGCGTAGGCGATGGTCGGCACCCCGCCGATAAACGCCAGCGACGAGGCGAATACCGCGCACACTCCTCCCCTCATGATCCATGTGCTGATGGGTTTTCTCATCCAGCTTCTCCTTCCCTGCCGGCAGAGCAAACGAGGCATAGGTACCGGCATGTACAAGCATGAAGGGTTTCTGGTTACTACCACTGGTTGAAGTGAAATATCCCGCGAATGGTCCGATGTTTCGGATTAACGGTTCTAGCTGGTATTTTGTTGAAGTGACCGGTATCAGATCGATGATACCAACTGGTATGGTATGTTTAATGCCTGACAGTTTTTTGCTCCGCACGACACACCGCCAGAGTGGCGCCTCTCCCTCTGCGCGCATGGGCTGCGCCCGCTCGTCTGCCCCTCCCCCGCCTCGTGGATCCCGCACCTTCTGCGGGCGCGGGCTGCGCGTGCAGGCTCCCTGTCCTAAGGCCTTCCAACGTCCACCGCTTCGCCTGCAGCCCCCTGCGGTGTGACCTCAGGTGCTATTCGCATCTTCGCGGCGTGTTTTCCGAGCCGAGCGGCCGTGAAACCCCGGCGCGCCGAGAGCTGGAAATCAATACCCCCGTTTAGGGGACGGTTTTGCGGGGGAGCCTC
>CASEEY010000116.1 GCA_949287055.1 uncultured Collinsella sp. | reverse complement strand
TGCCGAGATGCGTGCCGATGCGGCCCTAAGCGCTGTCCCGGTGCAGCTCGATTCCATCACGCCCGAGCAATTCGGTCTGTTGAACGGCGTGATCGAGATTCCCGGTGCCCGGCGCGCCGCCGAGGCGGCGGGAGAGGCGCAGGCGGCTGCGGCCGATGGCGCGGTGGATGGGGCACAAGACGTCGCGGCTGCGAGCGCGAAGGCGGAAGACGGCTATCCCTTCACCAATATCCTGAAGAAAGGGCAGTACATCATCACCCGGATGCAAGGTGAAAGCGATGCCGGCGCCCTTCGCATCCTCGTGGTGGCCGACCCGGTGGTCGACGGAGACGCCTACGAGCGTGTCGTCGAGGAGTCGCGCGATATCTGGCTTGTGCTCATCCCCGTGCTGGGCGTGGCGACGATCGCGCTGTTCGTGGCCGAGATGCGGCTCATCCGCGCTTCGACGGTTCCGCTGGCGAGCGCGTTTGCCGGCTATGCCGCGCGCGGCAGCGCGGGTGTGAAGCCGTTGCATGTGGCGAGTGAGCTGCAGCCGGCCTACGACGGTTTCGTGGAGTTGGCGCGCCGTTTGGAGCGGGCGCAATCCGACAAGCAGCGCATGATCGCCGACATCTCGCACGACATCAAGACGCCGCTCACGGTGATCCGCGGCTATGCCCAGGCGCTTCGCGACGGGATGGTGCCGCCGCAGTCCGTTGCGACCTACGCGCAGGCGCTGTGTGATAAGGCCGAGATCGCCACGCGCATGGTAGAGACGCTCGGCGCCTACGCCGCGATGGAGCATCCCGAGTACCAGGTCTCGCGCGAGGCGTGCGACCTGGCGGCGACGTTGGAACTGATCTGCGACGGGCTGGAGCCGGTGGCCGCCCAGCGCGGCTGCGAGCTGGTTTGTACGATCGGGGACGGTCCGCTCCCGGCGCAGCTGGACGTCGAGCTCATGCGCCGCGCCCTCACCAACCTGGTCTCCAATGCCTGCCTGCACAACGGTCCCGGCACCACGGTATCCGTGAGCTGCGGGCGCGCCGAGCTGCATGGCGATGCGCGGGCAGCTCGCGTGCTCGTGGCCGACGATGGGAACGGCATCGATCCCGAGTTGGCGGCCCGTGTCTTCGATCCGTTCGTGACGAGCAACGTTGCGCGCCAAGTGGGCAAGGGAACCGGTTTGGGCCTGGCCTTCGTTCGGCGGTGCGTGGAGCTTAACGGCGGCGCGATCGAGCTCATGACAGAGCCGCCCGCACCATGGTCCACCTGTTTTTCCATCACGTTGCCGCTGGAATAGCGACCTGTCGAGGCATCAGGGCGGCACCTGGTCGCCCTCGCCGCCGCTCACCGTCATCCGGGGACCGCTCACCTCTCTCTAAAAAAGTACCTCAACAGACATAGTATTGTGTGTTACCGTAAGGGTGTCGAAACCATGGGACGGCCGGGAGGTGACCTATGACCACGAGAGATGCGGTAAGCGACCTGATACGCGGCAACATCGATGCCATCATCCTGTGCACGTTGTCGGGTGGCGATAGCTACGGCTACGAGATCCTGAAGGAGATCGCTACCGTCAGCCAGGGGGAATACGAGATGAAGGAGCCCTCGCTCTATACGAGTCTCAAGCGGTTGGAGCACCAGGGCTTCGTCGAGAGCTATTGGGGCGACGAGACTCAGGGCGCACGGCGCAAATACTACCGGGTGACCGAGTCGGGCGCGGTCGAACTCACCGCGGCGACCGATCGATGGGTCCGCGTGCGCCGCATCATCGACAGACTGCTGAAACAGGAAGGGGGCACCCGATGAACGAACTGCGCATGTACGTCGAGCACCTCTTTGAAGGCAAGGTGCTGACCGCTGAGAACATCGAGCTCAAGGAAGAGATATACGGCAACCTGGTGGCGCGCTACGAGGACTACGTGGCGCAGGGCCTGTCCGTTGACGAGGCGCTGGCCAAGACCAAAGCGAGCATCACGTCGGTGGACGATATGCTTGACGAGGCGCGCGATGCCACGGATGGAGACGAGAGGAACGCCGCCGCGCCGTCCGCACCTGTCGCCGATTCCGTTCTTCAGCCCGTCGCCCCCGCCGCACCGACGGTGCAGATGGCCGTACCGGGTCCCGTTCCGTCGACCGGCGCCGCACGGGCCGACGGCGCTGCCGGCGCGGCGGGTGGCCCGCAGGTTCCGGGCCCTGCGATCGGTGCCGCCCCGGTGAATCCGGCCCGCAGGCGCTGGCCGCTGGTGGTGGGCATCGTTGCCGCCGTGCTCGTGTTGCTTGCCGCCGTTTCTTGCGGTATGGGTCTGGTCGTGGAGGGCATCGGCGACGCCCAGGAGGACTACATCGAGGATGCGCGCCAGTCGACCGCGCGCACCGACGGCTCTGGATCCCCGAGCGTGTCGGTGGACAACGACGGCCTGCATCTGGATGACGGCGAGGGCAACAGCGTGGATATCGGCACCGGCGGGATCTCGGCGACCACCCGTGACGGGGAGATCACCATCGATGGCAAGGGGACCGTCTACCTCGAGGGCGACCTGGCCGACGAGCTGCTCACGAGTGTGGTGAACGCCGGGTACGCCGACGTGGAGCCCTATGTGGGCGCCAAGCTCTCCGATGCCGCGCAGGTCGAACAGCTCGTCACGGCGCTGCCGATGGCCGACTGGGCGCACGGCGTGGACGTGACGAAGGGCGACGGCGTGCTGAGCCTCGCCTACGAGTCGGTGCCGCACAGCTATGACGGTGACTCGATCGATGCGGCCCTGGTGTACAACGCGACGGCCCTCATGTGCACCATACCCGAAGTGAACGAGGTCCAGATGCTCGTGAGCGAGAGCGATGAGCCCTACGAGAAGGACTATTACGTCTTCACGCGCGAGATGCTGGAGGGTCAGTACGGCATCGAGCTCACGGGCGACCTGGTGAATGCGGACGGCTGGCGTACGATCAAGAACGACCATCTGTACAAGCACGATTTCATTGACCACACCAAGGACCGTGCCGAGCGCAGTTGACGCGGGGATCCCGAAACGACCGAGCGAGGGCGAGGGCGGACATCTGCCCTCGCCCCCGCCCAACGTAAAACCCGGGGTTTTAGCTGACGGTCATCAGAGCTCGGCGTCGAGTGCGCGGACGACGGCCGCCGCCGCCAAGGCGTCCGCGTGCGTGATGCCGCGGTAGAAGACGAAGCGGATGAAGCGTTTCATGACCGGGCGGATAATCAGGCCGCGTTCGGCGGCGCGCTCGCAGTAGGCGAGCGGATCGTCGGTGATGCCGCTGACATCGATGACCACGATGTTGGTGACCACATCGCCGACGATACGCGTGCGCTCGAGGTCTGCAATCGCATCGGCGAAGGTGCGGGCGTTCGCATGATCTTCGGCGAGGCGCTCGACGGTATGGCGCAGCGCGTAGATGCCCGGTGCGGCGATGACACCGGCCTGGCGCATGGCGCCGCCGAGCGCCTTGCGCATGCGCCGCACCTCGAGGATGGTGTCTTGGTCTCCGCAGACGAGGGAGCCGACGGGTGCCGACAGACCTTTGGACAGGCAGAACATGAGGGTATCGACGTGCTGGCAGAGCTCGGATACGTCGACGCCCAGCGCAAGAGCGGCGTTGAACAGGCGGGCGCCGTCCATGTGGACCGGAACGCCGTGCGCTTGGGCAAGCTCATGGATGGCGGCCAGGCGCTCGCATGTGATGGCCGCGCCACCGGCGTAGTTATGGGAGTTCTCGACGCAGATCAGGTCGATGCCGCTCGCGTCGAGCGCGGCGGCGATATCGTCCAGATTCGGCTGCCCGTGCTCGTTGTGTCGGTAGGTCTTGGGGTTCATACGGCCGAGCTCGGGGTCGAACAGATACTTCTCGCTGATCATGAGGTGCTGCTGCTCGTCGACGAGCAGCGTGGAGCCGGGTTTGACCTGAGCGAGGACCGCGGTAGTGTTGGCCATGCAGCCGGAGGGGACGAGCACGCCGGCCTGCTTGCCGGTGATCTGGGCAGCAAGGTCCTCAAGCTCGTTGACGGTCGGATCTTCGCCGCGGCCGAGCTCGTGGGTGCGGTCGTCGTCTCCGAGCGGGGCGGCAAGAATGGCTTCGAGCATCTCGGGCGTGGGCTTGGTGAGGGTGTCGCTTCTCAGGTCGATCATGGCTCGCTCCTTCGCGGGAAAATGGTGCCTGTCCCCTTTTCCCCACGGGAAAATGGGGACAGGCACCATTTTCCCACAGGGGACCGTTTGCGGGATTCTCGCTTGCATGGACGCTTTAGTTTGCTACACTGCATTACATTGCAGTGGCGGCCCGCATCGGGTCGCGTGCACGAAAGGACGGAACGCATGGCGCGCAGGGCGTACAGCACATCCAAGCAGGCCGAGACGGCCGCTTTCGGCATGTCGCTGAACCTAACCCTAGCGCTACTAGCCGCCGATGCGCGCTAGGGTTCTTCGTTCCACGTACGGCTCAAGCCAACTTTCCAGAAGCACCCCAACCGCGCATCTGACCGACGCCTTGCAGGGCGTGACGCGCGACGGGGTGCTTTAATCCGTAGAGCTGCAAAACGGCAACGCCACCTCCTGCAAGCCTGACACGCAACGACCACGTCACGAGCTACAGGAGGACCCTATGACCAGAAAGATCGCCATCTTCGACACCACTCTGCGCGACGGCGAGCAGTCGCCCGGCGCAAGCATGAACACCGAGGAAAAGCTCATCATCGCCCGCCAGCTCATCCGCATGAACGTCGATGTCATCGAGGCGGGCTTTCCCATCTCGAGCCCTGGCGACTTCAAGAGCGTGGCCGAGATCGGTCGCATCGCGGGCGACAAGTGCACCGTCTGCGGCCTGACGCGCGCTGTCGACAAGGATATCGAGGTCGCGGCCGAGGCGCTCAAGACCGCCAAGCGCCCGCGCATCCACACCGGCCTGGGCGTATCTCCCTCGCATCTGCGCGATAAGCTCCGCCTGACCGAAGACCAGGCCATCGAGCGCGCCATCCATGCGGTCAAGCTCGCCCGCAACTTCGTGGACGACGTCGAGTTCTACGCCGAGGACGCCGGCCGTGCCGACCAGGACTTCCTCGTTCGTATCATCGAGGCCGCCGTCAAGGCGGGCGCCACGGTCGTCAACATCCCCGACACCACGGGCTACAACATGCCGTGGGAGTTCGGCGCGCGCATCCGCGACCTGCGCGAGCGCGTCGACGGCATCGAGGACGTGACCATCTCGGTCCACACGCATAACGATCTGGGCATGGCCACCGCGCTTGCGCTCGAGAGCGTCCGCAACGGTGCGACGCAGATCGAGTGCACCATCAACGGTCTGGGCGAGCGCGCCGGCAACACCTCGCTCGAGGAAGTCGTCATGGCCATCCGCATGCACGAGGCCGAACTCGACGCGCACACCGACATCGTCACCAAGGAACTGTGCCACGCCAGCAAGCTCGTGAGCTCCATCACCGGCATCATGGTTCAGCCCAACAAGGCCATCGTGGGCGCCAACGCCTTCGCGCACTCCTCCGGCATCCACCAGGACGGCGTGCTCAAGGCGCGCGACACCTATGAGATCATCGATCCCGCCGACGTGGGAGCTGCCGGTTCCCAAATCATCCTGTCTGCCCGCTCCGGCCACGCCGCGCTGCGCCATCGTATGGCAGAGCTCGGCTACACCTTCAACGACGAGGAGTTCGAGGGGATCTATCAGGCATTCCTCGAGGTCGCTGACAAGAAGAAGGAAGTTTACGACGAGGACCTGGAGTCCATCGTGCACGAGCGCGAGCGTGTGAGCTCGGCTATCTGGACGCTCGGTGCGGTGCAGGTCTCCTGCGGCTTCCCGCTCACCCCGACCGCGACGCTCACGCTGGTGGACGAGGACGGCGAGGAACACAC
>CASEEY010000115.1 GCA_949287055.1 uncultured Collinsella sp. | reverse complement strand
CCCATCCTCTTTAAAGCTCCAGGTGAAGCCGTTGGTGAGGGGCGCCAGCGAGACCGCTGCGAGATCGGTGGTGTAGTCGAGCGAGGCGCTTGCCGGCTGAGAGGGGTCGGGCGCGCTCCAGAGCTGGGCGACGAGCTCGTCGTAGGCAGCCGCGTCCTCAGGTGCCCCTTCGTCGATGACCTCGACGCGCGTGATGCCGGGATACTGCCCGGGATAGCTTTCGAGCATGATGCCGTTGCCGGTTATGCGCACGACGTTGCCGGGCTCGAGGTCCTCGGGCGCGATGGCGGCGCCGTCGATGTCGACGATCTCGGCGTCGTCGATCGCGGTCGGGACGAAGGGCGTCTCGGTGTCCTGGTCGACAAGCAGCAGGCTGCCGTCGCCCAGGCGAAGGACCATCGCCGTACTCTCAAACTCCTGCTGTCCCTCTTGCTGCCCTGCGTCGCTGCCTTCGGTGCGCTGCGTGTCGTTTGTCGTGCAGCCGACGATGCCGACAACGGCACCGAGACAGGCGAGCGCGATGATCGCGATGCGAAGCTTCATGGGCGGCCTTTCGCTAGGGCGGATAGAGTGAGACGAAGGCGACTTCCCCGATCAGTCATATGCCCGATCGGGCATATCTCAAAGACTGACAGGTCGGTCATCGACTTCTTCAATATCTTTCCCCATGGTACCCGAGAAGGTGGGCACACGATCGTCTCGCCGATAGCTTGCAGTCCTTACTTTCGCTCCTCCTCGTGGTTCGCCGAGATGTTGTGCGTGACGATCTCGTCCTCGTCTCGGCCGGTGACCATGCAATATACGAGGAAGATGAGCCGGACACCGAGATTCAAGAACAACAGGGCAAATACGAGGCCCATAGCGTTGACGGTGACGACTTGCTGGACGGTCGTTCCCATAAACAAAGAGAGACGCACGTTGTTGAATACTCTGTATGCGACGATGATTCCGACGACGGCGACAATAGCACGCGCTGGTGCCCATGCCTTGCATACCGCCTTGAGGGAACGGCAGGAAAAGAGAACCATGGTGGCGACGATGGCGAATGTGACGGCGACGATGCCGAGACAGGCAAGGACGAACGCTGGGTTGACGGGCTCATCATGGGCGGCTGCGCCGGAAAACCCGATGACGACGCCGAATATCGCGCCAAGAACCGTGAAGGTCACGATGATGAGCACGTCGCGGGAGCGCTTTCCGCGGATGATGTCCCCAGCGTATTGCATTTCATCGCTGGTCGGCGGACGGACGAAGGCGACCATGGCATTCCTTTCGTCGGCTCGATTCCCGAAATGGTTTCGAGGCGTATCGCGATCGTACCCGTAAGGCTCAACGGCTCTGTAACGCTCGCGTAAAGCTTCGAGTCGAAAATGTGCGGGTCGATCGATGAGCGGACTGCCCGGCGGTGCCTTTGCCCGCGAAGTGTCTCATGTCATGCCGGAACACGGCGGTATGCGCGGCCGTCGTCGCTGCGCTCGAGGTATCCGAGGTCGACGGGCATGCGTCGTAGCCATGCGTGGTCATCGACGATGTCCAGCAGGATGAAGTTGACCTCCTGCTCGGTGTAGGTCCGGTTTTCCTCGAAGCGGCTCGTTGCGTAGCGCAGCAACGCCTGTCGATAGATGTCCTTGCGCGGTATGGTCGCCACCCGGCCCGACTCGTCGGTGAAGCGACGGCGGAACTCGGCGTCGATGTGCGCGATGTCGTCGTTCATGGGCGCCTCCTGGGGCGAGGGGTGTTCCGGCGCATCAGTCCGCCATGTAATCGTGGAGCACGGCCTCGATGTTGTTGCCCTCGGGGTCGAGCACGAAGCAGGCATAGTAGCCGGGATGGTAGTCGCGCGGGCCGGGCGCGCCGTTGTCGGTGCCGCCCGCGAGCGCAGCCTCGTAGAACGCCTGGACGTCGTCGGTGGTCTTGGCGCGCCATGCGTAGTGGCTCGGTGCGGGGGCGATGCCCTCCTTGGCCGCCGAGATCCAGACGGCGTCACCCGTCTCGTCGTCGACAAACTGCGTGCCGCCCGGGTACTCCACGCCCTTGTGATAGCCGACGGTCGCGAGCACACGCTCGTAGTAGGCAGCCATGGCGGCGGGGTCGGACGCGTGGATGATAAGGTGATCGAACATGGCATTCCTTTCGTCGTCGGGTGCCGGCGGACGGGCGGGGACGTGTCCGGTTCATCCCCTTTTCGCCAGCGATGGTGACGGTCGGCTCCATTTTCCCATCGCGCCCATGGGCGGATGCCGATACCTTCGGGAGTGGCGCGCCTTGCGCTGGGGACCAGCAGTTGCCCCGTGTCAGAATCGAGATGTTCGCGAAGTGAGTGCTTCATATCGAAAATCCTTTGTATACGGCAGGGGTTGCAATTCGTGTACCTGCGGATTCCTTGCTGTGCAGCAGAGGGACACTCGAGGAATCCAAAACGAAGCGCTCACTTCGCGAAGTCGGGCGAGCCCCAGTGCGCTCGGAGGGGCTGCCCCATCGATCAGAGGGAGCACTATCGTGCAAAATGGCCACGTCGCCCGAGACCGCCTTGCCGTTTTGGCGTGCGTTTCGCCATCTTCAGCGTGCTACCATCGTGGACGCGATACGAAAGCGGGGAGGCGCGCATGAAGCAGGCGGTCGTGGGGCTTGTCGCCCACGTGGACGCGGGCAAAACGACACTGGCGGAAGCCATGCTCTTCGCAGCGGGCTCCATCCGCGCACGCGGGCGCGTCGACCGCGGGGATGCGCACCTGGACAGCGATGCCATGGAGCGCGAGCGCGGGATCACGATTTTCTCCTCGCAGGCGTCGTTCGATTTCGAGGGCTTCCATTACATGCTGCTCGACGCCCCGGGGCACGTCGACTTTTCCGCCGAGGCCGAGCGCACTCTGCGCGCACTCGACTGCGCCGTGCTCGTAATCGGCGCAAACGACGGCGTCCAGGGGCATACCGAGACCATGTGGGACCTGCTTGCGCGCTATCGGGTGCCGACATTCCTGTTCGTCAACAAGATGGACCTTGCCACCGCCGATCCGGATGCGCTGATGCAGCAGGTCCATGGGCGCCTTGACCCGATGTGTCTGGACGGCGCGGCCCTGCTCGATGCCGACGAGTCCGTAACGGAGGACGCCGCGGCGACCGACGAGGCGGCGCTCGATGAGTATCTCGAGGCTGGCGCGCTCGCCCCCGCGACGCTTCGCCGTCTGGTCGCTGAGCGCTGCATTTTCCCCGTGTTCGCCGGATCGGCACTGCGCGGCGACGGCGTCGAGGACCTGCTGCGCGGCATTGCTTCGCTGATGCCCGAGCGCACGTGGCCCGACGAGTTCGCCGCGCGCGTGTACAAGGTGAGCCGTTCGTCGCGCGGCGAGCGGCTGGCATGGCTCAAGGTTACCGGCGGTACGCTGCGTGCCAAGATGTTCGTCTCGGGCGCCGATCGCGGCGAGGCATGGGAGGAGAAGGTCGATCAGGTCCGTATCTACCAGGCCGACTCGTTTCAGACGGTGACGGAGGTCCCCGCAGGGCGCATCTGCGCGGTGACGGGCCTTTCGCACGTGGTGCCGGGCAGCGCCCTCGGTGACGAGCCGCAGGGTTTGGCGCCGTTGCTCGCCCCCGTCCTGTCCTACCAGGTGCTTCCCGGCGAGAACGACGTGCACACGGTGGTGCGCGCCCTGCGCGAGCTCGCCGATGAGGACCCGTTGCTCGGCGTGACTTGGCAGGAGCATCTGCAGGAGGTGCATGTGCAGCTCATGGGCGCCGTGCAGCGCGAGGTCGTGCAGCAGGTGCTCGCAGAGCGCTTCGGTCTTTCCGTCGACTTCGGTCCGGGCGGCATTCTGTACAAAGAGACGCTGCGCGCGCCTGCGGAAGGCGTCGGCCACTTCGAGCCGCTTCGGCATTACGCTGAGGCCCATCTGCTTATCGAGCCTGTGCCTCACGGAGCGGGAATCGAGGTGGGCACGCGCTGCTCGGAGGACGACCTTGACCGCAACTGGCAGCGGCTCATCCTCACTCACGTGCTCGAACGCGAGCATCTCGGCGTGCTGACCGGCTCGCCGCTCGCCGACGTCCGCATCACGCTGCTCGCCGGCCGCGCGCATGCCAAGCACACCGAGGGCGGGGATTTCCGGCAGGCGACCTACCGCGCCATCCGCCAAGCGCTTATGTGCGCCCGCGAGCAGGGGGCGTGCGAGCTGCTGGAGCCGTGGTACCGCTTCCGCTTGGTGGTGCCTGCGGACAAGATCGGGCGGGCGCTCGCCGACCTGCAGCGCATGGGAGCGTCGTTCGATCCGCCGGCAGCGGCGGGGGAGGTCGCCACACTCATCGGGTTCGCGCCGGCGTCCGAGATGCGTGAGTACGCGCTCGACGTGACGGGCTACACGGCGGGGCTCGGCCGGCTGGCGCTCGAATATGCTGGGTATCGGGAGTGTCACGACGCGGAGCGTGTGATTGCCGAGGCCGCCTACGATCCGGAGGCCGATCTGCCCAACACGCCGGATTCGGTCTTCTGCGCGCACGGCGCGGGCTATACCGTCAAGTGGCATGAGGTCGCCGGGCAGGCGCATGTGACCGTCGATCCCGCGCGCCTGCGGCCCTGGCGCGAAGCCGACGCCTCGTTTTTCGCGCGGGGGTAGCGCATCCGGGGGCGTTGAGTGCTCCCCCGCGAAGCGCATGTGCGTTTACGGTTCGGTTTATGGGTGACCAGCCGAGTAGACCGCTGAGATTGCAAGCGCACTACCAGCGCGTTTGTTCTGGGCATCGGCGATGATACTCGGCCATCCCATCATAAACCGCACCGTAAACCGTTCTTTCTTGAGATAAAAAGCTGTCCCGCTTTTTCAGCGCAGCATCCAGGCAAAGCTCCAGCTCGGCATGGCGATCGTCGCGACCTCGGCAGTCTGGCCGCTTACCAGGTCGGTGTACGTGGTCGCCTCGGGCATCCAGATGGTCTTGGCGTCGTCGCTGAAGTTGAACACGGCGTGCAGCGTCCTGTCGCCGATGCTGCGCACGATCCACAGGATCGAGGCGTCGTCGTAATCCTTGGTGCGCACGTCGGCGTCGGCCGAGAACACCGGCTCGTCGCGGCGGATATCCTCAAGCGCGCGCAAGGCGTCGAAGATCCGCTGCTGGACAGACCCGGGTTCATCGATGTTCTCTGCAAGCTGCCAGTCGAACGCGCCGCGGTGGATGTAGCGGGAGTCCTCGGCCTTCTCGGGGTCGTCCTTGTAGGTGTAGTCGTTGACCTGGCCGACCTCGTCGCCGCTATAGATGATGGGCAGTCCCGACTGCGTGAACATGTAAGCGTGCAGCATGGTGTCCTTGCGGATGGCGACCTCCATCGCCTCGTCGTTGCCCTCGAAGCCGGCCGCCTCGATGCCGCACATGGATGCGGTGGTGGCGCAGAAGCGCGCATCGCCCGTGACGGGGTCGGCGTTGTAGAGCTCGCCGCGCGAAACGCTGCCGGGCGTATGGCCCTGGAAGTAGTCGTTCAGGTACGCCTTGTGCGGCACCTCTGCCATGCCCCACGTCGAGAGCGTCCCGTAATCCAGGCCCCAGCCGATATCGTCGTGGCAGCGCAGGTAGTTAAGGAAGGTATAGCTGCGGGGCAGCGAGCATACGATGTCGGTCTGCTGGCGCAGCAGGCGCGCATCGCGCGTCGCGACGGTGTTCCAGGTGGTCGCCATGGTGGTCACGTTGTAGAGCATGTGGCACTCGGGCTTCTCGACGGTGCCGAAGTACGGTGCGACCTCGACCGGCGCCATGACGACCTCGCCCAGAAGCACGATCCCCGGGCACACGATCTCGCCGATCATGCGCATCATGCGCACGATGGTGTGGACCTGCTTGAGGTTGCGGCAGTTGGTGCCGAGCTGCTTCCAGATGTAG
>CASEEY010000114.1 GCA_949287055.1 uncultured Collinsella sp. | reverse complement strand
TGTCCATGAGGCACCACGCGATAAGGGACGCCTCGCGGTCCCTCGCAATGCGCTCAAGACGCTCAAGAAAGGCCTCCCTATCCGCATCATCATGAAAGATGAGCTGACGGCCGTTCCCGCGCGCGACGACGTGGTACAGCCCGAATTCAGAGATGCGACGAGGTGCGGTTGGCATGGTCCACCCCCAATGTAAAAAAATCCCTAGGGTTATTTTACATGTAAAAAACCGCCGCCCGGTACACAACCGGACGGCGGCGCACAGAGATGAAAACCCCTGTCCTTATTTCACGCGACTACTCGTTGAGCGCAGCGTTGACGGCGACGGCGCACGCCACGGTGCAGCCGACCATGGGGTTGTTGCCCATGCCGATGAGGCCCATCATGTCGACGTGCGCAGGCACCGAGGAGGAGCCGGCGAACTGGGCGCTGGAGTGCATGCGGCCCATGGTGTCGGTCATGCCGTAGGAGGCGGGACCGGCAGCCATGTTGTCCGGATGCAGGGTACGACCGGTGCCACCGCCGGAAGCGACGGAGAAGTACTTCTTGCCGGCCAGCACGCGCTCCTTGAAATAGGTGCCCGCGACGGGATGCTGGAAGCGCGTGGGGTTGGTGGAGTTACCGGTGATCGAGATGTCGACGTTCTCGTGCCACATGATGGCAACGCCCTCGCGGACATCGTCGGCGCCGTAGCAGTTGACCTCAGCGCGCGGACCATCGGAGTACGGAATCTTCTCGACGATCTTGAGCTCGCTGGTGAAGTAGTCGAACTGGGTCTTCACATAGGTGAAGCCGTTGATGCGGGCGATGATCTGGGCGGCGTCCTTGCCGAGACCGTTGAGGATGACGCGCAGCGGCTTCTTGCGGGCCTTGTTGGCGTTCATCGCGATGCCGATGGCGCCCTCAGCGGCCGCGAAGGACTCGTGGCCGGCCAGGAACGCGAAGCACTCGGTGTCATCGCCGAGCAGCATGGCGCCCAGGTTGCCGTGGCCCAGACCGACCTTGCGGTCCTCGGCGACGGAGCCGGGCACGCAGAAGGCCTGGAGGCCCTCGCCGATGATCGCGGCGGCCTCAGAGGCGCTCTTGGCACCACGCTTGATGGCGAGCGCGCAGCCGAGGGTGTAGGCCCATTTGGCGTTCTCGAACGCGATGGACTGGACGTCCTCGGTGATCGCGCGCGGGTCGATACCCTTATCCTGGCAGATCTGCAGAGCCTCCTCGAGGGAGGAGATGCCGTTCTCGGCGAGGCACGCGTTGATCTTGTCGATGCGGCGCTCGTAACCTTCGAAGCTAACAGCCATTGTTCTTTCCCTCCCTTTCTACTCGTGAACCGGGAACACGGACTCGACGGTGTGAGTCTCCTCGTCGGTACGAGGATCGATGTACTTGGCAGCGGCCTCCCACTGACCATAGTGGCCCATGGCGCCGGCGATGGCGTCCTCGGGGGTGGCGCCCTTCTTGAGGGCGTCGGTGAACTTGCCGAGGTTCAGGAACTCGAACGCGATGATCTCGTTCTTGTCGTTCAGAGCCATGCGGGTGACGTAGCCCTGGGAGAGCTCGAGATAGCGAGCGCCCTTGGCCTTGGTGCCGAACATGGTGCCGACCTGGGAGCGCAGGCCCTTGCCGAGGTCGTCAAGGGAGGCGCCGACGGGCAGGCCGCCCTCGGAGAACGCGGTCTGGCTGCGGCCGTACACGATCTGCAGGAAGATCTCGCGCATGGCAACGTTGATGGCGTCGCAGACGAGGTCGGTGTTCAGGGCCTCGAGGATGGTCTTACCGGGAAGAATCTCGGAAGCCATGGCGGCGGAGTGAGTCATGCCGGAGCAACCGAGGGTCTCGACGAGGCACTCCTCGATGATGCCGTTCTTGACGTTGAGCGTCAGCTTGGACGCACCCTGCTGGGGAGCGCACCAACCCACGCCGTGCGTAAGGCCGGAGATGTCGGAGATCTCCTTAGCCTGGATCCACTGACCCTCCTCGGGGATGGGCGCGGGGCCGTGGTATGCGCCCTTGGCGACGGGGCACATGTTCTCCACTTCTGCTGTGTACTGCATGCCTCTCCTCTCTTTCGTGATCAATCCCGAACGCATACTGGCGAAGTACACATTTCGGACACTGACATGCGTGACCATTTTAGCGCGAAAGCGTCACGCATGATTCGGCGAACGGCAGCGAATTGAATGTAAAATTACCCTAGGGATTTTTTTACATGACGTGCGAGCTGAATCGAGCGGTAGCTGACTCTCTCTGGGCGTCATGTAAAAAATCCCTAGGGTAATTTTACATTCGTCGACCATCGGGCACCCGAACCTCACGAAGTGAGTGCTTCGAATTGCGAAGCCTTTCTATACCTCCATGGTGCCATTTTCTGACCTGCGACGCTTATTGTGAAAATCGCTGTCTACTCTGTATATCGAAATCGACACACTCACTTCGCGCACCTGTGCTGATTTGAAGCCTGTTTTCCTATGCCCAGCGCACAACGGTGCATGAAAAAAGCCCCTTGCCGGGGCTTCGTGGCGAATGGGTGGACCGTCAGGGATTCGAACCCTGGACCTTGGGATTAAGAGTCCCCTGCTCTAGCCAGCTGAGCTAACGGTCCGATTGCCGTAGGGCGTGGTTGATGGTGGACCGTCAGGGATTCGAACCCTGGACCTTGGGATTAAGAGTCCCCTGCTCTAGCCAGCTGAGCTAACGGTCCATGCAACCGAAGCGCACAAGAGGAAATGGGGTGGGTAAAGGGACTCGAACCCTCGACCTACGGGACCACAACCCGTCGCTCTAGCCAACTGAGCTACACCCACCATGTGGCCTCTTGCAAAGCGCGTTGTATATTATGCACGCCGCATGCCGGTGGCGCAAGCATTTTCTTCGAAAAACTTTGCCCTGTGTAGAAAGCACGACAACCCGCAGAAAACGTCAGTCGCCACCGCCATCCGGCACTCCCCCGCGCCGAAACCCGAACCTGACCAGATGACGCATAACCGCACCCGTCGCGGCGCCGCAGCAATCGAGCAGCACATCGCTCACCTGGCCCGACCTTCCGCTCACGAACAGCTGGATCCCCTCATCGATCGACGGAACCAAGACGAGCAGAGCCGCGATGGCGAGCAACCTGGCTTGCGATGCCCGCCCGTCGTGATCAAGCGCCTGCGCGGTCAGGATTCCCAAGATGGCGTATTCGGTAAAGTGGGCCGTCTTGCGTACAAGAAAATTGGTGACCCATGCACTCGGGATACCGCACCCATCGAGCACGGCGCGGACGGCATCGACGACCGCCATGCTGACAGACGAGCTCCCCTCCCCCGGCACAAGAGAATTTCCCCATATCAAGGCGACCATCGCGACCGCCGCGATCAGCCAGGGCACAGATATGCCTGAATACGTACGGCTGCCTACGCGACCCAACGGATGCTACGCCTCGACCGACATGCGCGGGAGCGCCTGGGTTCCGCCCTGGATGACGCGCAGGTACTCGCGGCTCGTGCGGCGGACGCTCTGCGAGGGAACGCGCTCGAACTCCTCTTCGAGAATCTCGTTGACCCGCGTGTGCCTGCCGGTCTGCTGGGCACCCTCGGCAAAAGCGCTCATGCGTGACGCGGCGAGCGGGTCGGTGTTGCCCAGGTTCGCCGCCGGAGCAAACGCAGTCGCGTCCGCGCCTTCGGGCTCGGCAAGAATCGCCAAGGCGGCAGCCCACATATCCTCATGGCCGGAGTAGTCCGCCATGGGGACCGACGCGACCGCGGGCTCCGCTACGGTCTCAACCGCAGGCTCGACGGGAACCTCGGAGAAGTAGTCCAGGGAGGGCTCGTCCAGATCGAGGTCGAAGCTCGCCATCTGCGACACGGGGGCAGCTGCCTGGTAGCCTGCCGCTGCCATGTAGACGTTCGTACTGTCAGCAGCCTGCGATGCCTGCTGGAACCCCTGGCCCGCATAGGCTCCGCTCGGCGTATAGGTCGATGCCGTGACGTCGGCGGGCGCCTGCGCATAGATCTGCGAGGTGACGTCGGCGGAAGCCTGGGATGCCCACACCCCGTAGGCGTCATCGGGCTGAGGCGTGTAGGCGAAGGGATCGACCACGGGCTCGGATGAAGCGGAAGCGGTGTATCCGGCGTGCGTCGACGGGGATGCCGCCGCACCGGCGGACATCTCCTCGAGGGCGATCTCGTAGATATCCTTGGAGCGCGCGGGGTCGCAGCTGACCGGGGAATCGCTTCTCAGCAGCTCATCGATATCGGCCCAAGCCTCCTCCTCGCTCAGTGCGTCGGAGGCGCGGGCGATCACGGGTACGCCCTTGGGAGCTGCCGCGCGCTGGCGAGAGCGCCGGTAGGCTTCGGCATCGGCGTTTGCCTTGCGGACCTTCGCCTGATAGCCCTCATCGCGACGGGCAGTTGCGATGTCGGCGATACCGAGGCCGATGGCGAACAGCCCCACGCCCGCAACGGAGCCGACGGCAAAGGGAACGGCGGCGGACCCGATAACGCTGTGAACCCGCTCGAAGGGAATGGTCGCTGCAAACGCCGCAGCGGAAATCGCCAGCCCAGCGCCCGCCGACAGACCCGCCGTGAGAGCACGATGCGTATGCATGGAAGCCTCCATTGCCGTCTCCTCCATCTCTTGATGCACAACAGCCGAGGTAAACGCGGCAAAAGCCGAGCTCACCCCTGGGGCGTTCGCGGGAAACGTCGATTATGAAGCTTGGGCGATGTGGTACCAAGCAACGGATGTGGTTCGATTCATCTGCGTTTACCGTCGCGACCGTTAGCAGCTATTATGCGAGAACACCTGCACAAATGCAAGGTAGACTCAATTGCGTCTTGAACGGGTACGCCCACGGGAAGCAGCGGCCCTGGCGCCAAATCGACTGTACGCACCACGGCGTTTTGGGGAACAAGACGTATTGTGTCGTCTGTCGTCGCAAAAAGGAGCTCCCATGCCGTCCATCGCCATCGTTACCGGCGCCTCCTCGGGCCTCGGAAGGGAATTCGTCCGCCGCATCGACGCCGGAGAAGCCGGGCCCGTCGATGAGGTCTGGGTCGTCGCCCGCCGCGCGGAACGACTTGACTCGCTCGTGCGGACCACATCCGTCACCGTGCGCCCCTTCTGCATGGACCTAACCGATCCCATGTCCTTCAGTATCCTGGAGTCCGCACTGTCCGAGACGCCCGCGGCGAGCGTGTCGCTCCTTGTCAACAACGCCGGGGCGGGTGTGTTCGGCAGCTTCGCCCACATCGAGCGATCTGCGGCGGACTCCATGCTCTCCCTGCTGGTCAAAGCCCCCGTCGAGCTCATCTACCGTACGCTCCCCTTCATGAGGCCCGGCTCGCGCATCATCAACGTCGCGAGCGTCGCGGCATTCATACCCCAGCCGAAGCTTGCGGTCTACTCCGCGTGCAAGCGTTTCGTGCTCGATCTGTCGCGTTCGCTCGACGCCGAGCTGGGCGATGCGGGGATACACGTGACCGCCGTGTGCCCCAAGTTCATGAAAACGGAATTCCTCGATGCGCCGGGCGACGCCGCGGCGGCGACCAAGATGTGCGCGATCGGATTCGAGCAGGCCAATGACGTGGCGCGCGCCGCGCTTCGCGCTGCGAACGCGGGGCGCAGCCTGTGCATCCCCGCACACGACATGAAGGCGCTCTACCTCGCATCGCACGTGCTCCCCTACCGGGCGATCGTAGCGATCCAGCGCGCCCTCGGCATCCTGTAGCGCAGCGCGTGGCGCGCCAGGCGCCGACGCCCCCGCTCGCCCGCCAGACGAATAGACCCTCGCGGGATTGTCCGCGAGGGTCTATCTGTGCGATGCGAACGTGCGACTCGAGGTCTACAGCGCCTCAGGATGCTCGGCGGCCTTCTTGGCGGTCCTGA
>CASEEY010000113.1 GCA_949287055.1 uncultured Collinsella sp. | reverse complement strand
TAGCCCGGAGTGCCGAACGGCCGCGGACGATAGGGCGCCCGCCCGTCGAGCGGCACCGCAAACGCGGAATCGAAATCGATGAGCGCGCACGCGCAGTCCAAGGGGCCCTCGGTGCTCGAGCCCAGCACGAGCCGCTCCGCGACATCGGCACCGCGCGCCATCACCACGATGTTGGAGGGTTTGACGTCCTGATGGACGAGCTGGAAACCCGGCAGCGCCGACGAGGCGCGCGACAGGGCCTGCGCAGCGCAGGCGAGCAGCGACAGGGCGCTCCCCAGATCGATGCGCCCGCTCGCGGAGAGCGAGACGCACACATCGGCGAGCGTGGGTCCGGCAAGCCACGAGAACACCGCGTACACCGACCTACCGCCCAGAAGCGTCACCGCCCCGTGACCGATGATGAAGGGCAGGCCCGATATCGCTCCCCGCGCACGCCCGCCCGCGTTCGCCTGGGCGCGCTCGAGGGCGACCAGCAGGCGCTCGACGTGATCAAGGTAGTCGTCGCTGCCGGTAAGCTCTTTGTACACGCAAGGGAAACCGGCATAGCTGCCCCGGTCGCACACCCCGCGAAACGTGCAGGCACGCTCGGAGGACGACAGAAGCTCGAGCTGCGTCACGCCCGCAAACGACGCGCAGCGCGCCTGTGCCATCCCTTTGTCCACCCGGTCGACCATAGCTTCCCCTCTCGCTGCAACTGACGGTCATCCCACCGTCATGGTCCCGCGAGATATCGTGCGCGCGTTGCGCAACATTCCCGCCCCGCACGCCCGCCGTTTTGGACGAGGGGGGGGGTCAACATTTCAATACGTTATTCGTAGCGCAACCGGACACATCAGACAAGGCATCGGTAACAACCAGTACCGTTGCTGTCGCAAATGCACGCGTCACCGCAGCCGGGACGCTATCCCACCTCGATCGCCGCGTCGATCGAATTGACGCTCGCGACGAGCTTGGCCGCCACATCGCCTTGGTAATACATGCTCTGCTGCACCACCCGCGTAAAGATGTCCTCGATCGTCTGCGTGGTCGCGCCTTCGATGTCGGCCACCTTACGGTAATAGGTCCGCATGTCGTTTTGATAGTTGTCGATCGTCAGGCGCCCGAAGAAGCGCTCGCCGCGGTACCACACGTCCCAGCGCGTCGGGTCCCACCACTCCTCCTGCTCGACTTCGCGCACGATGCTGAGCAGCTCCTGCTTTTTCGCCTCGGTGAACTCGCGCACCAGGTTGCTCGCCATCGCGTCGAAGCCCAAAGCGTCCTGCGTTATGTTGATGACCGCCAGCGAACCCGCGCTGACCAGCGTACCGTTGAGCGACACGATCATGTCGAACAGCTGCGTGATACCGAAGACCTTGAGCACCGCCCACAGGTCACCAGGGATCGAGCGCAGCCTCTCGAACTCCTCGCGCATCTCGTCGCTCATGGCATCGCCGAACGCGTCCAGCGTGGCGTCGATAAACGCCGTCCATCCGTCATACGAGCAGGCGACGGCGATAAGCAACACGACGCCGGCTTTGTTCGCGTCGTCGGAGAGCACCTCCTGGATGGAGCGCCCCTTGGTTCCCAGCAGCGAATCGAGGATCTGCCCGATAACGGGCGCCAGGATCGCGAGCTGCTGGGTGGACAGCTTGTCGTAGATATGGATGATAAACGACTCGATCTGCTGGGAGAACGGCGACTGCTGCCCCTTCTTGAACCCGTAGCGACGGTTGCCGTCCTCGTCGATGTACGACGTGAAGAACGACTCCATCCCGTGGTTGAGCATGAACGTCTCGCCCGGGTTGTCCCCATCGTAGGTGTCACCGTAGGCGATGTACTCCTTGTCGATGGGCAGGGGCTTGAGCAGCGGGCCCACGTAGTCGTCCTCGAGGCCGTAGAACGTCACCTTGTCGGAGTTTTTGTCTATGAGATCGGCGTACTTATCGAAAAACGCCGGGCTGAAGCCCTGGCCGTCGAAGGCGACGCACCGGTCGACGACGTCGCTCGTGGCGGCCACGTACATGGCCTTGTTGGCGCCATTGGAATGGCCGGTCACGGTCACGGGGCTGCCGTAGCGCTCCGCGACGTACTCCACATACTCCCTCGCTTCGCGCTGGGGCTGCGTGTCGGATTGCTCGAGCCCGAGCGCATCGGTGTACCACTCCGAGTTCGTCGCCTGGCCGTCGATCGTCTCGCCCGTGCCCGTACCCTGAAACGCGACGTAGGTGTTGCGCCCGCCGTCCGCAGTGTTCTCCACGAACGCCGCCGCATGCGCCCCGCGCTCGTCGTAGGAGTCGACGTCGGCAAGAACCAGGTCGCTCAGGCGGGGATCGTTGCGTATCGCATCGATCAGCTCATCGCTCGCGGCAAAATCGTAGCCGGAGCGATCGAGCTCGCCCAAGATCTCGCCGAGCGTCTTGCCCTCATTGCCGCGGAAGATCCCCGAGCCGTCGCCGTCCTCGTACATGAGCACGTCGAGCATACCCAGCTGCTCATCGGTAAGCTGCATGGCAATCACCTCCAGCGCCATGACGGCACCTCTCCCCTACGCCTTGTTGACGACGTCCGAACGCTTCCACTTCGCCCCGGGCAGCACGCCGGACAGGTCGGTGCCCGTACTCGGAGCGATGTACTCCCGGCGCGCGCTGTCGCCGATCTGGGGCGTAAGCTCGGTCGTCTCAGGGAGGTTCGTGATGCATGCGGCGTCGATGAGCAGGTGCAGCCCCGTCGCGCGGGCAGCCTCGGTGATGGCGGCCACGTCCGCATCATAGGCTTCCTCGGTCAGACCGGGGACATCCCTGACATAGATGGCGAGCGCACCGACGTTTGCGCGGGCGACATCCTCGATGGCCGTATCGGGCCCCATGTCGTCGCCGAACATGGTGTAGGTGTCGATCGTCGCCGCCACGACCGGGGCGGACTCGCACGACGCGACCGCGTCGGCGATCAGGCCGGTCACGTAGGCGTCGTAGGGCTCGGCGATATAGGAGGCGAAATAGGTCTCGGTCCACACGGGATGCGCGGCATCGTCGTTCCAGTCGCAGCGCGCCAGGAAACCATCGGCCGGTCCGCTGCCGTCGTCGGCGGTCAGGCGCACCATGCAGGCGTCGGTATCGGACTGGTTGTCGGACAGGTTGTAGTAGCAATCGATCGCGGTGAAGCCGATGCCGTATTTCTCCTCAAGATGTTGCTCGGTGGCGAGCGCCGGGGCGATATGCCAATAGGCGTCCTCATCCACCCCGTCGGCCTTCATGCGTTCGATCACGCGCTCCTCGCAGCCGATGTTGCGCGCGACGCGCTCGAGCTCGTCGGTGAGTTCCATGCCCTCCGACCACGAAAAATAGGCCGTCGCCTCGGTCGTCGAGGCATCCGGCGTCGGCTGCGTGCCGGTTTCGTTACCCATGGCGCATCCTCCTAAAACCAACGAAACGATGAGTGTGCCGATAACCTTGAGCGCCGTGCGCCTCATGACGCACCACCGCCGCTTGAGCCCTCGAGCAGCGCTTGGGCGATAGCCGCGTCCATGTTGCACAGCGCCACCATGTCGTACACGATGCCGTCCGCGATGGCGTCGATGAGCGCATGCTCTTTGGCAGCCAGCGCGCTGACCGCCTGCGCCGCCGCAAGAAGGCCCTCCACTTGGGGCCCCGAGCTCTCGGAAAACTCCAGCGAGATGGACTCGTAGTCGCTGCATAAAGACGCAAGCGACCGCAGGCCCTGAACGATGTCGGCGACTTTCACCGGATCCACTGTGATCGTGCTCATCGGCTACTCCCCGTAAATGAACGAGTCGATCTCGTCGATCTCGCTGACGTACTCCATGGCGCCCGACACGATGCCCTCGCTCGTCGACTCGATCGAGCGGGCGAGCAGGTCGAGCGTCGAGTTCAGCTCATCGGTGTATTTCTGCCTGAGGGCATCCGACGCCAAGGCGCCGCTGTCCTGGAGCTCCTCGATAAGGGGCTTGACGCGCGTGCAGATCGACGAGAGCGCGTACAGGGCGTCCTCGAGCGCCTGGGCGCTATGGCGCATCTCGGCATCGGCGACAACGATATCCATCTGCATCCCTCCTAGCTCTGCAAGGACGCGCGGGCGGCCTCGGCGGCACGAGCGGCGGCCTCGGCGGCGCGGCGCTGCTCCTCCTGCGCGATGCGCTGCTTCTCAGCGGCGATTCCCTGCTCGAGCGACGAGATCTGGGAGCGCACCTGCGCGATCTCGTTCTCCACCTGCGCCATGGCGCGCGAGGCGTTGGACGAGACGCCGGTAAAGCAGCCCTCGATTCCTCCGGAAAAGCTGCTGCCCAGCTTGATGTCGAGATAGTCCGCAAGGCCGCGCGCGAGCTTGGCGTTGCGCACCGAGCGCACCTTCGAGGCCGCCGCGCGCTTGCGGGCGAGCTGACCCTCGAACTCCGCGCGGTCGTTGTTGACCTGCGTCATGAAGCGCGCTAGGCCGTCGCGCTCCTCCTCGAGCTCGCGCAGCTTCATATGGGCGCCATCGAGCTGGGATTCCATGGATGCTATGCTCATGCGAATCGCCCCCTATCGAATTTCGAACAGCTCCGACCCGAGCTGCAGGTAGTCGCCACGCGCCAGAACGGTGGGCACCTCGGGGCCCAAGCGCCTGCCGTTGACCGACACGCCGTTGGTGGAGCCCAAGTCGCGGATCTCGCAGTGATCGCCGGCAACGTAGAGCTCCGCATGGCGGCGCGACAGGCCGTTGACGTCGGACAGGCAGATGGAGCAATCATCCATGCGGCCGATATCGTATGCGCCGTCGACCAGCTGCCAGCAGCAGCCGTTGGACACGCGCGTGAGAAACCAGCCGCGCGAAGCGGGAGTCGGGGCGGACGGGGCGTCTGCATACGCCGTCTGCGCATCATACGCCGCCTGCGCATTGAACATCTGCTCGGTCACGAAGTCACGCCCATGCATCGCGCGCGCACCCAGCGTCTCGGTATCGACCCATAAGGGCTCAAGGTCGATGGGCTGCGGCTGTTGCTGTTGCACGAGGCCGAGCGCCGTGAGGTAGGCGCCGAAGTCGACGCTCGTGAACACCGTCGTGCGGCGCATGTGGTCGAGCACGCTTTCGCGCAGGGCGTACTCCTGCGGCGGCACCTGGGCGTATTCGCATAGGTAGATGACGGCGTTGCGCAGGTCGTTATCCGTGGGGGCAAACGACTGCAGCGGCACGTACACGAAGTACAGGCGCGCATCGCCGGGATTGAACAGGATGTAGTCCGGGCTGGCGCTCACGCGCTGGCGCATGAGGCCGTTGTTCTCGCACTCGAGCATCAGGTCCAGAAACGAGATGAGCATGCGCTCGAGCTGGCGCGGGGCAAAGGGCTTGGTCACCGCCTGGCTGAGCGGGAACAGCCCCTGAGCGGCATAGGAGAAGCTGTAGATGCGGCCCCGGTGCGTGTAGGTCAGCGGCAGCAGCGACACGAGCCGTCCGCGCTTGAGCGCCTCGGCCTCGGCATAGCCCAGCTGGTCGTCCTTGTCGCTCTCGACAAAGAACCGCTTGATGCCCGTCTTCTTGTTGTTTTTGACCTTGAACTTCACCGGACTACCCCCGCAGGCTACACGAGCACGAAGGAGTCGCCGTCGGTGAAGCCGATCTCGGCGACCGTGGAGCTAGGATCCTGGATCTCGCCGGTGGGCACGTACATGAGGGCCGCGTCGGGCGTGGCCTCGTAGTAGTCGGGCTCCGCCACCTGCATCGCCTCGGCCACGAGCTGCGTGACCGTCTGCATCTGCATGCTCTCGGGAACCCAGAAATCATAGTGCTTGCCCGTCGAGGGCAGCAGCACATCAAACATCACCTTTGCCATACCTACCAGCTTTCGTCCGCAGCAAGGGAAGCATCTTTTCCAATATACTCGTCGAGCTCGTTGAGCTTGCGCATCCGTTTGACGATTC
>CASEEY010000112.1 GCA_949287055.1 uncultured Collinsella sp. | reverse complement strand
GCAATCTCATGACCGACCTCCTTCATCGCGATGGGAAGGAGATGATAGACGGTCAAATTGGACAGAAATTCAAAGGTATCCAACAGGGCACAAGACAGCGGTCCCGCGATTATCCAAAGCAACCCAACAACGGCTGGTGAAGGCAGGGCTCGAAGTTCATGGATAAAGACCTATCGGTACGGACATGCCGTCAAAACCGCGCCATATCAGCACAAATCTGAACCGTTGGGGCGAACTTGGCCCACGTCGATGGTGCCGCTGAGGTGTTCGTATGGGACAGCAGCAATTTTCCTGCGGTTCAAGGCTGTTTGCGGCACCCGCCTTGTCCGGCGAAAACCGGCACGCTATACTACACCGTACGCCGACGTCATCGGCACACATACGCGGGCATCGCCAAGTGGTAAGGCATCAGCTTCCCAAGCTGACACTCGCGGGTTCGAGTCCCGTTGCCCGCTCCAGAGCTTTTACGGCACCGACCATGGTGCCGTTTCCTTTTTCGGCCCCCTTCCGGGAAAATGGCGTCTGTCCCTATTTTCCCATGCGAGCGCGTACAATATGTGCGTACCGTCAGCGTGCCAATACACAAAAAGGAGCCGCAATGATCGATCGCTACACCCGTCCTGAGATGGGCCACATCTTCTCGCTGGAGAACAAGTACGCCATCTGGCAGGAGATCGAGGTGCTTGCCTGCGAGGCTCAGGCAGAGCTCGGCAAGATCGGCATCACCAAGGAGGAGGCCGCTTGGATCCGCGAGCACGCCGCCTTCAACAAGGACGAGGTCGACGCCATCGAGGCCGTCACCAACCACGACGTCATCTCCTTCCTCACCAACATGGGCGAGTACATCGATAAGGAGGTCCCCGAGGGCGAGCCCAAGCCCAGCCGCTGGGTGCACTTCGGCATGACGTCCTCCGACCTCGGCGACACGGCCCTGTGCTACCAGCTTGTCCAGGCGACTGACATCATCATCGAGGACTGCCGTAAGCTCGGCGAGATTTGCAAGCGTCGCGCCTTCGAGGAGCGCGAGACCCTGTGCGTCGGCCGCACTCACGGCATCCATGCCGAACCCATGACGTTCGGCATGAAGTTCGGCAGCTGGGCATGGGAGCTCAAGCGCGATCTCGACCGTCTGATCGATGCCCGTGCCAATGTGGCGTTCGGTGCCATCTCCGGCGCGGTGGGCACCTACTCCTCCATCGACCCGTTCGTCGAGGAGTACGTCTGCGAGCACCTGGGTCTGGTCCACGATCCGCTGTCCACGCAGGTCATCTCCCGCGATCACCACGCCTACCTCGCCGGCGTGCTCGCCACCACGGCTGCCACCTGCGAGCGCATCGCCACCGAGATCCGCAACCTCCAGAAGACCGATACCCTTGAGGCCGAGGAGCCCTTCAAGAAGGGGCAGAAGGGCTCAAGCGCGATGCCGCACAAGCGCAACCCCATCACCATGGAGAAGGTCTGCGGCCTCTCCCGCGTGGTGAAGGCCAACGCGCAGGTCGCCTTTGACAATGTCGCCCTGTGGCACGAGCGCGACATCTCGCATTCCTCCGCCGAGCGCGTGGCGCAGGCCGACAGCTTCATCGCGCTCGACCACATGTTCCAGTGCCTTACCCGCGTGGTCGACGGCCTCATTCTGTATCCCGAGCAGATGAAGGCCAACCTCAACAAGACCCGCGGCCTCATCTTCTCGTCCAAGGTGCTGCTCGCCCTCGTCGAGACGGGCATCACGCGCGAGGAGGCCTATGCCATCGTGCAGGAGAACGCCATGGCCACGTGGCGCGAGGTGCAGCAGTGCGCCGGCGGCACCACGTTCCGCGAGAAGCTCGAGGCCGATCCGCGCTGCACGGTCGCATCCGAGAAGCTCGACGAGATTTTCGATCCGTGGGACTTCCTGACCCGTATCGATCGCGTCTTCGATCGTCTGGAGGAGCTGGAGTTCTAAGCCCTTAACGACATGGTGAGGCGAGCGGTCTTGCCGACATCGGCGGGACCGCTCGTTTTTGCAGGTGGCTCATCCCATATGCCCCGTGTCGCCTGATGCCTATTTCGTGCTGTTCGGATGCGGGCGGGCGAGGGGTGCCGCTTGCTGCCTCGGAATACCTATGGGGTTCGTGCGGGGTGGCAGCCCCGACGGAGCGCCGCGTCTATAATGGCCAGCAGGAAACAGCGATAGGAGTCCATCATGATCGAGACCGACTACATCCCTCGCGGCGTCTGCTCGCGCCTGATTCACGTCGAACTGTCCGGCGACGGCAAGACCGTCGAGAACGTCGCGTTCACGGGCGGCTGCAACGGCAACCTCAAGGCCATCTCCAAACTCGTCGCCGGCATGCCGGTCGAGCAGGTCGTCAAGATCCTCGCCGGCAACACGTGCGGCCCGCGTCCCACCTCCTGCGCCGATCAGCTCACGCGCGCGCTCACGGAGGCGGCTGCCAAGGCGACCGCATGAAGCTCTTCGGCAAGGATGGCATAACCCGCCGCCGCTTCGTGGCGGGAAGCGCTGCGGCCACCGCCGCGGCGGCCGCAGCGGTTTCGCTTGCCGGCTGCTCGGGGGACTCCAACGGAAACGAGACGACCGGCGAGCCCCAGGTCATCGAGGACGACTCGCTGATCATCGACGCGCTCGACGAGTACAAGGGCGTCGACAACACGCTCAAGGCGTCCAACACCTGGACGCTCCCGCTGGGCACGCAGCTGTTCCACAGCGACGGCGTCTGGAGCGCCGCCATGATGACGCCCGAGTCCGCGGTGTCCATCAACACCATCGGCGTCTTGTCGCTCACCTCGGGCAACCTCATCACACTCGTGGAGACTCCCACGAAAGGCAGCCGCTACAGCTTCTTCGAGGTCCGCTGCGGCTCCGGCGTCTTCGCGTGGACCGAGATCGACTACGCCACGCTCTCGTGGTCGCTGCTCGCCGCCACCTATGCCGACGGCCAGATCGTGGGAGAGCCGATTGAGCTCGATAGCGGCGACGCCGATTGGGATCCCGCTCCCTTCACCGCGATCGGGTCGACCGTCTACTGGCTCAAGATGCCGAGCCTGTCGGGTTCGCACACCTCCGACGCGAGCCACTGCTATCGTCGCTCGATCGAGGACGACGCCCATCAGGAAATCTACGAGTCCCCCGGGCGTTTTGCCACCCATCCGCGCGTGTGCAACGGGATCCTCACCATCGCGCCGCGCGTGCGTGCCGACGAGGGAACCTACTACGGCATGACGGCGATCGACATCACGGACACCAACTTCCGTCGTGTCGACCAGCTCGTGCTGCCCGCTGGCGTCCGCCCCTTCGAGGCGGTCTACATGGGCGATTCGTTTGCCTTCGCCATCGAGGCGAGCTACAGCGGCAGCGGCAGCCTGGGCAACATGGGCACGTTCATCGGCCGCGAGGGCGGCCCCTTCATCTACGTGGGGCGCGAGCCCGTCGCCTGTCCTGCGGGCAAGGGCTCGGTCTATCTGGTCAAGGCGCGCTCGTCGCACTTCGTGATCGACACCGAGGAGCAGACCTACGCCACGCTCTCGTGCCCGGACCGCTCGTTGGACTACGGCGACTATCCGGCGAGCGAGGGAACGTGCGACCAGTTCGTGACCTTCGCGACCATCAAGAACCGGGAGGGCATCCCGACCGACGTCATCGCCCGCGTCTTCGCGCTGTAGGCCGTCGGCGGCCGGGTGCGCCGCGCCGCTGGTGTGCGCTTCGGGCGGCGCAGGCGCGACCTGCGCCCCGCACGGTCGCCCTACGCGGTCAGGTCCTTTTCCATCCAGGTGACCGAAAGCCACTGCCCGAGCTTGTAGCCGCAGGTATGGTGCTCGCCGCAGATGCGGTACCCATGGCGTTCGTGGAAGGCGATCGAACCGGCATTGTCCGAGGTGATACACGCCTCGCTCATGCGCATGCCCTGTTCGCGCATGCGGCGCTCGAGCTCGTCGAGCAGCCGGGAACCAAGTCCGTGCCGCTGATGCGCAGGAGCGAGGTAGATCGATATCTCCGACGCGTAGTCGTACGCGGGGCGCGAGCGAAACGAGCTGTTGTAGGCGTATCCGGCAACCTCGCCGGTCTCGGCATCCTCAGCGACCAGGTAGGCATAGCGCGCGGCGGTCCGTTCGACCCGGCGCGTGAACTCCTCGAGGCTCGGGACCTCGAGCTCGAAGCTGACGGTCGTGTCGGTGACAAAGGGCGCGTAGATGGCCAGCAGGTCGGCCGCGTCTTCGGGTCGCGCGTCGCGGATTGTGTAGCGCATGGAGCCCTCTCGATTCATACGGAAGAAAACGGTGTGCCTGGGAATAATGTACAGCAACGAGGCACACTCGTCGCCTTGTCGTGCGCATCCGTCGAGCGCCCGGAGCTCATAGGACGAAATGTGCGCTAGAATGAGCAGTTAGGTTTTGTACGTAAGAAGAAGGAGGCCTGGTATGGCTTCGGATGCACGAAAGATTCTGCTGGTCGAAGATGAAAAGGCGATCCGCGATGCCGTGGCCGCCTACCTTGAGCGTGAAGGATATTGGGTTGTCGGCGTCGGCGACGGTCAATCGGCTGTTGAGGAGTTCGAAAAGCATCAGTTCGACCTCATCGTGCTCGACCTCATGCTGCCCAAGCTGTCGGGCGAGCGCGTCTGCCGCGCCATCCGCGATACCTCCGACGTGCCTATCATCATGTTGACCGCCAAGGGCGAGGTCGAGGATCGCATCATCGGTCTGGAGCTCGGCGCCGACGACTACCTTATCAAACCGTTCTCGCCGCGCGAGCTCGTCGCCCGCGTGCGCGCGCTGTTCCGCCGCACGCATCTGGCCGATGAGCCGCAGGTCGAGGTCTTGGACTTCGGCGACCTGGTCATCGACATCTCGGGTCACAAGATCCTGGTCGAGGGCAAGGAAGTCGACCTCACGGCTTCCGAGTTCAAGCTCCTGACCACGCTGGCGCGTCATCCCGGCCGCGTGTACAACCGCATGGAGCTCGTCGAGAAGGTGCTCGGCTACGACTTCGAGGGCTACGAGCGCACGATCGACAGCCATGTGAAGAACCTGCGCGCCAAGCTGGGCGACGACCCCAAGCATCCCAAGTGGCTCTTCACGGTGCACGGCGTCGGCTATCGCTTCGAGGCTCCCCAGCAGCCCAAGGCTGACGAGGGCAGCGCCAAGTAATGATGCCCGCCCGCATGGTGATCGGACAAAAGAATAAGCCGGAAAACGAGGCGAGTTCCCGCGCGAGCTGGAACACGCCTCGTTCCGATTCGCGTACGCGCATGTCGTACGGGTCGCGTATGGCGCTGTCCTTCGCGCTGACTTCGCTCATGACGGTTGTCATTCTGGTGTGCGTGATCTCGGTGGTGTGGGGCGGCGTGTTCAGCGAGTACACGCGCGCCAACGTGACCGAGCTCGCCAGGCTCACGAGCGAGAAGCTCGCCAGTATCTATGAGACGAGCGAGGAGTGGACCCTGTCCGATCTCGCATCCCTCTCCGACTCCACCATGGTTTCGGACGATATCGGACTGCAGGTCATGGCGGCCGACGGCACGGTGCTCTATGACGACACGTGGCCCGCGGCTCCGGTCGCAGCCGAGCTCAAGCGCCTGCGCGAGCAGGAGGAAGCAGCTCAGCTGCGCGCCGAGCAGGCGGAGCAGGCTGCGGATTCCGTTGAGGACGAACAGGACGCCGAAGACGCGGCAGCCGCTGCCGATGCGGCCGACGCCGCCGCGCGGGCGGACGCCAAAGCGGGCGAGGAGGAGTGGATCGCCCAGGCGCACAGCTTGACCTCGTCGGCGCCGACGGATGCCGAGGGGGCGGTGACCGAGCCGGTCGTGACCTCCGACGGCGAGACCGTCGGGTCGGTCCGCCTGTGGGTCATGGGCAGCGACGTGCTGCTCACCAAGGCCGACGCGGCGTTTCGCGACCGCACCTTCAACGCCATCGTCATCGCGGCGGTCGTCGCGGTGGCCATCTCGCTGCT